>CBIHPB010000460.1:0-2505 GCA_966211485.1 uncultured Bdellovibrio sp. | reverse complement strand
CGGCATACATGCCGGCATGAGCTGTCATCGCACAGATTGTCAGAATAAAACCGACAAAAAACTTCATCGTCTCTTTATCGGACGATTACTTCAGGCGTTTAAGTCTGGCTGCGAAAAATCCATCACCGCGACCTTGGTTCGGATCGATTCGCAATTGCTCTTGCAGCTCCCAGCTGTCTGGATGGGCCGCCAGAAACTTTTCGACCTGTTGCTCGTTCTCAGAGGGAAAGAAACTGCAGGTCGCATAGACCAACAGGCCCCCGACCTTCGTCATTCCCGAATAGTCCGCCAGCAATTCCGCCTGCAGCTTTTGCACGGTCTCCAGATTTTCCGGCTTCATCTTCCATTTGGAATCTGGATTGCGACGAAGCACGCCCAAACCGGAACAAGGCACATCCAAAAGCACGCGGTCCGCGGTCTCGTCCATGCGCTTGATTACTTTTTTCGAGTCGATCACTTTCGTCTCGATGATGTCCATCCCGTTTCGGGTCGAGCGCGTGCGAAGCTCTTTTAATTTCCACTCGTGAATGTCCATGGAGATGAGCTTGCCTTTGTTTTTCATCAGTGTGGCCAGATGCAAAGACTTCCCGCCAGCACCCGCACAAGCATCGACGACGCGATGACCGGGTTCAACTTTCAGAAATGGCGCCACCAACTGCGAGGCGCGATCTTGAACTTCAAAGTGTCCGGCCGCAAAAGGCTTGGTGATGAAAACATTTTTTCGGCCTTCCAAGGTCAGCCCCGAATCAACATGCGGAATCGGGCTGGCCGTGATGCCCTCTTTTTGAAGTTCGGCTTGCACTTGCTGAACCGAAGCGCGCAGAAGATTCACGCGCAAATCGACGGGTGCCGATTGATTCAGAGACTTTAAAATGCTGTCCCATTTTCCACCCAGCTCGGCGAAGCCTCGCTCGTCCAACCAGTCTGGAATCGATTCGCGCAGCACTCGCTGCGTTTGCACCGCCACCATTTTTTCGGTCGGCACCATCAAATCGCGCAGCTCGGACCATTCGGGAAGTTCATTGCCAGCACTCATCTGGTAAAGGCCCCAAAAGCGCATCAGCTTCACAGGTGCGAAGTTCGGCTCTTCACCTAGAAGGAACCAAAATTTTCTCCACCAGCGAACACCGTCGTAGACATTCTCGGCAAAAAATTTGCGATCGCGCGATCCCCACTTGGGATGCGCTTTGAGATGTTTGGCGATAACTTTGTCAGCGTAACCTTGGTCGCGGAAAATTTCCGTCCACGCCTGCAAGATGGCGTCGACCAAATGTCGGTGAACAGCGTGAGATTGTTTCATTAGAACGTGAACACAGCTCCTGCCGACAGCGGCATTCCGTTGAACTGCCCATCGCTGAGGACATGAATATGGTTCTTCATTCCGAATTCGATAAAGGCGCCCAAGTTTTCATACAGATCGATCATGCGAGCACCTAATACCAGCTGGTAATCCAAAGACAAGTTGGATTCATCCTGCAACTGAGTAAAAAAGATTCCGGCTCCGGCACCGAAGCCAAAATAAAGCGGAAACTTCGAAGAGGCGCGAGGAAATGTCCAAAGCGGCATCACGCTTAGTTTCGTGGCGCGCTCGTCATCGATTTTGTATTCATTGAAATCAAAGCGAACGTTGGTGTCGAGCCCACCCCATTGGTCAAACAGGTAGGTGATTCCGTAAGTCGCCTTACCGACGCCTGTGCGTTTGTTAGAGTCTTTCCAAGCATAAGAAGTGCTGGAAGAATAACCACCAATGTGCAACATCAAGAGGCCATCTCCACTGCTTCCGCCATCGCTGGCAACTTCCCGGCTGGGCTTGGCGTCCTCAAAGTATTTTGCCGCTGCTCTGCGACCGACTTTTGGAGTTTCACCTGCAGTTGACAGTTGCACGCATAACAGAATCGAAATCACAGTGAACAATTGGGATTTTGCCATCCTTATGACTTAGCGCGAAAAGCAGTACCGGTCAACGCGCTTGACCCCGTGTTAGGACTGTCGATACCGTGAAAGAAGCGCATCCCTGGACCAAAAGCTAGGAATTCAAAATAGATGAAATGCCCTTACTGCGGCCACAATGAAGACCGGGTCCTGGATACCCGGGAACAAAAAGAAGGCGAACTGATCCGCCGGCGTCGCGAATGCCTAAAGTGCAAATCTCGTTTTTCGACCGTTGAAACTTTGAACCTCAATTACCCAATGATCGTCAAAAAAGACGGTCGCCGGGAACCTTTCAGCAAAGAAAAAATCTTCAAGGGTCTTCAAGCCGCCTGCCAAAAACGGCCGGTCAGTCAGACACAGCTCGAAGCGGTTTTGGATCGTATTTCGACATGGGTTTTGGGACGCGGAGAAAAGGAAATTCCGGCTCGTTTGATTGGACAAAAAGTGATGATGGAGCTTAGACTGCTAGATGACGTCGCCTATGTTCGCTTCGCCAGCGTCTACCGAACCTTCAAAGATGTGCAAGAGTTCGTCGAGACCCTGGAAGATCAAGAGAGCTTCGATGTCGTTGAC
>CBIHPB010000459.1:0-2522 GCA_966211485.1 uncultured Bdellovibrio sp. | reverse complement strand
CGATCAGGACGCGCGCATTATGCAGGCGATCTTGGAAGATCACAAAGGCGTGATCGTGGTCGCCAACAAGTCGGATCTGGGTCGGGTTGAAATTCCAGAATATCGTAAGACCTTCAAAGATCAGGTCGAGCGCGAATTTCATTTCTTCACCGATGTGCCAGTGGTTTTCACTTCAGCGAAAACTGGAAACGGAATCGAAGAGCTTTTGGAGAAGATCGAGTGGGTCGGTCAGAAGCTTCAGATGAAGATTTCGACTTCGGAATTGAATGATTTCTTCTTTGATGTGATCCGTAAAGCTCCGGCACCGGTCTACGGCGTGAAGAACGTGAAGTTCTATTATCTCACACAGACCAATCAGCAGCCGCCGGCCTTTATCGCCTTTGCGAATCATCCGGATGGGGTTGATAACTCGTACCGACGATTCTTGATTAAAAACCTTAAAGACCAGTTTGATCTCACGGGAATTCCGCTTCGAATTTTTGTAATGAAATCACGGGACAATAAGAATGCCTAAACGCGGATCGTGGCGAACAAGATTTGGATTTTATCTCGCCGCGATTGGCTCGGCCTGCGGGCTGGGAAACCTTTGGCGTTTTCCCTACATTGTGGGTGAAAACGGCGGAGGCGCGTTTGTTCTTTTGTATGTGATGTTTGCTTTGATGATTGGTTTGCCTCTTTTGATTGGCGAGCTGATGCTGGGGAAGTCGACGCACAAATCGATTTTGGCAGCGACCGCTTCGCTGCCAGGAAAACACAATCGCACCTTTATCTGGATTGGCCGGCTGTCGGTTGTGGCAAGCCTGGTTGTGCTTTCGTACTATGCGGTTATCAGTGGTTGGGCGCTGCACTTTTCGACCCAGTTCTTTGTCGGTCTTTTAAGCCCTGAAACACTCAGTGAAAAGGGGCGGCTTGAGCACCTCTTATCCAACGGTTGGCTTCAGATGGGGCTTGCAAGTGTGCATCTTCTGCTGGCGGTTGTTGTCGTTTTGAAGGGCGTGCAAGAGGGGCTTGAAAAATGGATTGGTGCCATGATGCCGATCTTTTCGGTCCTGTTGATTTCGCTTGTGATTAAATCCTTATCTTTGGATTCAGCCGTGCAAGCCTTGCGATTTTTGTTGTATCCGGATTTTTCAAAACTCCAGTTGAGCTCGCCTTTGCATGCGATTGGGCATGTGTGTTTCACGCTCAGTGTTGGCTTTGGAACGATGGTGACCTTTGGAAGTTATTTGCGGGACGGGGATCATATCCCGACCGCAGGCTTTCGTGTGGCCGTGGTGGATACGGCGCTGTCGTTGTTTGCCGGCCTTTTGCTCTTTCCGATTGTTTTGCAGGCCTCGAATATTCCGCTGACAGATCCAGGGCTTTTGTTTGAAGCGCTGCCAAGATTTTTGCTGCAAATGCCGGGCGGGGTTTTGTTCGGATTTGCATTCTTTGTCTGTCTTTATTTGGCGGCCTTGGGGGCCAGCATTGGTCTTTTGGAAGTTATTGTCTCCAATGTTGTGGATCGCACGAAAATCCCGCGTGTGGCGGCGACATGGATCAGTGGCGTGGTCGTGCTTTTAATTGGGACCTTGCCGGCGATGTCGTCGTCAGCGTTTAAAAATTTCCGTTTGGGCGGAAGATCACTGCTGGAGCTTTTGGATGGTTTTTTGATCAACGTGTTTCTGCCGATCATCGCGCTTGGAATTGCCTGGGCGATTCGCAAGGGTTTAAAATCCAGCGAGCAGGAGAAAATCTTCGTCGATCCTGATAAATTGGAAAGTGTCGCCATGTACCCGCACTGGGGGCTTGCGATGAAGTGGGTGGTTCCACTGACAATTGGTTTTGCTTTTTTATTGCAGGTCTTAAGCTTCTTGAAAGACCTGAAGTTTCTTTGAGCTTCTAAATTAGAAGCTCATCCCAAGAATTCCCAAAAGATCGAAGCTGTCACCTTGTGGTTTGACTCCAAAATTTGTTCCGGTAGATGAGTTCGAGATCGGTGTGTTTTCGTCTTTGAAATTCACGTAGCGATAGGTGGCTTGGGCTCCGAAGAAGGCTTTGCGGCGCATGATCGGGATTTCGATACCCAAACCGCCGTTGACGCCGACTGTTGCTTCGCGGCTTGGTACGTCGCCACCTTCAATCGTGTAGGTGCGATAGACCTGCGAGAATCCACCCAAAATGTAGGGATTCAGATCGGCAAGACCGCGTGTGACGTTCTGAGTGTTAAAGTAATACTTCAAGTTCATATGGATAAATGTCAAAGACACATTCCCGGCCAGGCGCTCGGTCGCATTGGAAATTTCGAAATTGTGATCGCCCGTTTGAAAGCCAAGCTCTAAAGCCAAACGCATATCAAAAAAATATGACAGGAAAAGTCCATAGGTCGGACCCGAACCATAGAGCTTATTCAGGTTGCCAGTAAAGCCACGCATGCCCAGCGCAAATCCGACGGTCACAAAGCGGCCGTTACGGAAGAAATGGATATCTGCTTCTTCGTCCGAAGCTTCATCGAATTCGCTGTAATCCGAGAACGGATCGTA
>CBIHPB010000458.1:0-2524 GCA_966211485.1 uncultured Bdellovibrio sp. | reverse complement strand
AAAAAACACACCACACCCCCCATCTTACCGCTTCCCGGCCCCCGGGGGCCGCCCCACGGGGGCTCGGGCCGCCGAAGAGGCCCGATTGCAGGACGCACACACCGCATGACAGCGGCTCATCCTCACCGCAGCTTCAACGTACTCAGCGAAAGTATCGCCAGCAAAATCGAAATAATCCAAAACCGCACAATGATCTTCGTCTCCGTCATCCCCTTCAACTCAAAGTGATGATGAATCGGCGCCATCTTAAAAATCCGCTTCCCAGTCAGTTTGAACGAAGCCACCTGACTGATCACCGAAAGCGCTTCCACCACGAACACTCCACCCAACAAAACCATCAAGATTTCATTCCGGGTCAGAACCGCCATGGCCCCTAAAAATCCTCCCAAGCTCAGCGAACCCACATCTCCCATAAAGACCTGGGCCGGATAAGCATTGAACCAAAGAAATCCAAGACCGGCGGCCACAACGCTGGCAGCGATCGGAGTCAGCTCACCCGCGCCAACCACATGCGGAATCTGCAGGTAGCTAGCGATGGAGTAGTGCCCCGCTACATAGGCGAAAAGTCCCAGGGTTCCCGCGGAAATAATCACAGGCACAATCGCCAGGCCGTCCAATCCGTCCGTCATGTTGACAGCATTCGCTGTGCCAACAATCACAACCGAGGCAAAGGCGATATAGAAATAACCCATGTCAAATGTCAGGTTCTTGAAAAAAGGAACGGTCAGCTCGGTCGACAGATTAAACCAGTGAACCAAAACAAACACGGCCAAAGCCGAAATCACAAATTCGCCAACCAGACGAATTTTTCCAGAAAGACCCTTCGAGTTCTTTTTGCTGACCTTCAACCAATCGTCGACATAACCAATCGCGCCAAAGCCCCACGTGATCAAAAGCGCGGCCCAAACCATTGGATTGTAAACGTCCACCCACAGCAAGCATGGAACCAAAGTTGATAGCAGAATCAATCCGCCACCCATGGTCGGTGTGCCCGCTTTTTTCTTGTGTGTCTGTGGACCGTCGTCGCGGATCGATTGACCGATTTGATAGTCCTTCATGCGGCGAATGAAATAAGGTCCAAACATCCAGCAAATCAAAAATGCGGTGAAGAAGGAGATGAAGGTTCGAACTGTGATATAGCGAAAAACGTTGAAGGCTGAAAACTGATCAGCGAAGGAATACAGCAGTTGATAAAGCATGTTGTGTTTTAACTTTCCTTATTGAGGGAGAAATCCAACGGTTCACAAACCATCACAAAACGCTCGAGCTTCATGCCACGAGAGCCTTTGACCAGAACCGTATCAGAGTCGTGTATCATAGAGGCGACTTCAGTTGCAAGCGAATCTTCATAAGACTTTGAAACCATTAGTTTTTTTGAAAAACCAGAGCTCTTCACTCCGCGCTCAAAAGAGTCTTCGTCCGCACCATAAAACCAAACCGCATCGAAACCCGCGCGTCCAACCCACTCGCCCAATTCTTGGTGCAAGCTTGACGAGAGGTCCCCCAACTCCAGCATCTGCGCAAACACGCCGATTTTTTTCCCATGTGTTTTGAGCAGCTTCACGTTGGCAAGCAGGGCTTTCATGCTGTCGGGATTTGCGTTGTAGGCGTCGAACATCAGCTCGGCACCGCTTTTCAAATGCACCAGCTGATTGCGTCCCCAATTGGTTTTGCATCTCGAAAGAGCCGGCCAGATTTCTTTCGGCGACATTCCCACCGAAAGCGCGCAGCTGGCCGCGACCATCAGATTGGTGAGATTTTGCTCGCCGAACACAGGAACTTGGGCCGAGCCTTCGACGCCGTCAATTTTTCCCGAGATGGAAATGCTCGACATGGTCAGCTCTTCAATTTTCAGGAAAATATCGGCCTTTGTATTTTGCGACGAGAACGTCAGAATCCGGCGAGCCTTTGGATATTGCTGAGCTGCCGACTGATACATTTTCGCGGTCCACTCGTTATCCAGATTGTAAATGCGAATCGCTTCGGGTCTAGCAAACCGGTAAATTTCTTCTTTTGCGGCCGAAATCTTATCGATCGTACCGAAATGTTCGATGTGCGCGCGTCCCACCATCGAGACCACGACCACATCGGGCTCGGCGATTTCACAAAGGCGCTGAATTTCACCGGCATGATTCATTCCCATTTCAATCAGGCTGACTTGTGAACCTTCGGGCTCGGCCAGCAAGGTAAAGGGAACTCCCCAATGATTGTTGAAACTTCCCTTTGGCAAATGCACTTTGCGAGCAGCTGAAATCACAGCCCCCGCAAATTCTTTGCTGGTGGTTTTTCCATTCGAGCCGGTGATGCCAACAATGATCGACTTGGATTTGCGGCGTTCGAAATGTGCCAGATCCTGCAAGGCCTGCAGTGTATCTTTGACGACAACTACTGTAACTTTCGATTTCAACTGCGCAAGCTCGGCCGTCTCTTGATGAACAACGAGACCGGCCGCTCCTTGCTCGACCGCTTTTCCTAAAAATTGATGTGCATCGAAAGCATCACCCTTGAGAGCGAAAAATAATTT
>CBIHPB010000457.1:0-2546 GCA_966211485.1 uncultured Bdellovibrio sp. | reverse complement strand
GCAAATATACCCTAAAGGTCACCCAGCTTAAAGAGATCTTTTACAGCACGCTCGAGCCCCTCTTCGCCAATATTCCCCATGGCCAAGGCGGGCTCTTCATTCGGTGTAAAAAACACAGTCGTCGGCACACTTCGAATCCCGAACAGCGCCGGAATCTCGGGATCTGCGTCGATATCCAGTTTAAACACGTCGATATGGCCTTGGTACTTTTCGGCGACCGTTTCCAAGGCCGGCCGGAACACCTGGCAGGGCCCGCACCAGGTTGCAAAAAAATTCAAAATGATCGGCTTGGATCGGGTGAAAGCAAAATCCTGGCTTTGGCTGTAATCAAAAATCTCTTGTTTAAATTTTGCCGTATCGATCACTTGCACGGACATTGCCACCTCTTTGCAAAGCTCTTTTGTATCATGCTCGGCCCGCCTTTCGCCAGCTTTCAGATTTTCAGTCGCCTGAGAATTCAATTGAATATTTTCTTTAGCCGCCACTTATCGCGGCAGTTCTGTTGCAGAAAGATGGCTCTCGCTTGGTGTTGTCCGTTGTTGAATCAAATCCGACTGCTGTAGATGAGACCTTGTTTGGGAGGGGACCCATTGGCTCGAACTGCTATAGGAGAAATAATGATGAGCTTACAAGCCTTCGGCTCGATGCTACCCCTGCCCCTGTGTCTGATTCGCCGCGCGGATTCCATTTTAGAATATGCCAATCCGGCCTGGCTCTATTTCATGCGTTCCGGGCCTAATCTCGTTGGCCGCAACGCCAACGAAATCTGGCCCCACCTGCTTCAAGATGGTCTCAATAGCGGCCATGAAACCGACAGCACCGAACCCTGGTTTTCCGAGGGGGAAGTGCGTATTGATCGGATGATCCGTCGTCTGCAAATTGGCATGCGAAAACTGAGCTTCTTTGGGGCCAATGACTATCTTTGCGTGCAAGTGATGGATGTTCTATCCGAAACTGCCGCACCGGATGTCTCTCACAACGAGCTTAAGTTTTTACGAATCCTGGCTGTCGAAGATTCAAAAGACAATCAGGATCTGATCTCGATTTTTCTCAGTAAAACCGGTGCCAGCGTCGAATTTGCGAATACCGGCGAGGAAGCTTTGGAACGCGCGATGAAGGGAAATTTCGATGTGATCTTGATGGATCTTGGCCTTCCCGGCATCAGCGGCTGCGAGACCACTCGCAAGCTTCGAGAGCTTGGTTTTGACCGCCCCATTGTCGCCCTGACCGGACATGCGATGCAGACTGATTTTGTGAAAACAGAAGCGGCCGGATGCAATGCTCATCTGTGCAAGCCCTTCAAACAGTCGCAGCTGATTCAGCTTCTTAAGAATCTCTGCACAGTTGAATCTGGGTCGGGATCAGGGTCCGGATCCAAATCGGACCCCGACGAACTTTTCTGGTGATTTCAAATCCCTACAAAGTGCTTTCGAAATAGGCAATGGACGCCGCCGCTTGAGTTCCCCAATTGCGAATACAGGGGCTCAAATAAAAAGGGCCCGGAATGGGGCCCCTTTTGCTTCCTGACCTTGCTGCGCAGCTCATTACTTCGTCACTTGCACGCTCTTGGTCGCCAAGTTTCCAGCCGCATCCTTTGCATCCACTCGGATGGTGTGTGCACCAACGCTGACCTTGCGGGTGTTCCAGCTCATACTGACCGAGTTTGAAGAAGACGAAGCACTGAGAACTCCGTCGATGTAGATCTTCATCGAAGAGACCGCAATATTATCTGATGCAAATCCACTAATCGTAACATTTCCTTTCACAATAGTGCCACTTGCAGGTGACAAGCTTTGCACGACCGGCGCGACCGTGTCAGCAATGGCTGGCATTGTGGTCGTCGTCGTTGTCGTGATTGTTGTTGTTGTTGTTGTTGTTGTCGATCCAGAGGTCGACTTCGCAGCAGCCACCGCGGCTGCTGCATTCACACGGCCCGACCCGTAAAGGTCATCGCGTCCGGCCGTTCCCAAATCAACAGCAGTCGAGCGCAAAATAGACTCAATCTGTGCTGGGCTCAATCCAGGATTTGCCGACAACATCAAAGCGGCAACAGCGGCTGTGATGGGGCTTGAGAACGAAGTTCCGTTCACGGCCCCATACCCGCCCCCGCGAGTTGTCGTCCAAATGCCCACTCCTGGAGCTGACATATCGACGTGTGGTCCCGTGGTTGACCAGCTCGCCTTCACATCGTTGGCGTCCGTCGCACCCACTGAGATGATCGAAGTCGGATTGGCTTGGGCGCTGTAGGTTCCAGCCGAGTTGAAAACAACTCCGCCTTTGCTTTGAAAGTAAGATGCAGCCGTCGCAACAGCAGACGAAGTGTTGACTCCGTAGCTGATGTTCGCGACTCGTGCTCCGTGATCCGCGGCCCAAGTCAGGCAGTTGGCGACGATACTATAGTAAGTGATATTGCCCACCGGATCGCTGATCCGCATCGGCATAATTCTCGAATTCCACGACACACCCGCCACACCGGCCGTGTTGTTTCCAATGGCCGCCATCGTTCCAGCCACCATGGTCCCATGGCCGTGAATATCGCTGGTGTC
>CBIHPB010000456.1:0-2554 GCA_966211485.1 uncultured Bdellovibrio sp. | reverse complement strand
TCGCAGCCGGACCTGTCGTTTTTATTCAACACTTAGCATTAGTCGTCTGTTAGTTTTCTTTGGGTTTAAACATTTTCGAAACTTCACGAATCACCATTCGTGCTGGGAATAGACCTGCGAATACTCGCTGCATGTAGGTGCCCTTCGCCGCGATGACCACAGGCTGTCCTTTTACAAATCCGGCTAAAGAGGCCTGAACCACATTCTCTGTGGAGTCTCGGCCTTTCAGTGCGCTTTCATAGGCACCAGCCTTTTTGTCAAATTCCGTCTCCGTTGGTCCCGGGACCAAAGTTTGAACCAAAATGCCGCGATCTTTCCATTCGCCGTACAGTGCTTGGCTGAAGCTTTGTACGAAAGCTTTTGATGCGGCATAGGCCGCCATGTAGGGAACGGGTTGATAGCAGGCAGCCGAGGACACATTGATCACGGCACTGGATGGAAATGAAGCCAAGTCCGACAAGAACCGGTAACAGAGAGAGACCATGGCGCCGTTATTGACTTCCAGCATCTGTCGATAGTCTTCGGCCGAGCTTTTTTCGAAACGGCCCCAGCGTCCGACACCGGCGTTGTTGCAAAGGACTCGGATTCGAATTCCCATCTCGCTAAGACTGGATTTGATTTCGTCAGCAGCTTTGAGATGCGAAAGATCCAGAGCCAACACAAACGTTTTAATATCGTGTTGAGAGGTGAGCTCGGTCGCGAGATCCGCGAGAAGTTCTTTTCGTCGAGCCACCAACACAAGGTTCATTCCGGCCTTTGCCAAGTGCGCCGCAAATTCGCGACCGATGCCGGATGAAGCGCCGGTGATCAAAGCCCAGTGGCCTTTAAGCTCGGAGAGTTGAATGCGGGGATCAGCAGAGGATTTCATAATGATGCTTCCTGATTCAGCAAGTGGTCGGCGACGCGAAGTGAATTGGCTGCGATTGTCAGCCCTGGGTTGGTGCTGCCACTGCTGGGGAAGAAAGAAGCGTCGACCACATAGAGATTTTGGACACCATGAACTTTGTTATTCGTATCGACCACACTGGTCTGAGGATCTGTTCCCATTTTAGTTGTCCCGCAAACGTGTGCCAGCATTTCATTTTTTTCAGAAGTTTTGATGATCATCGGTTTGAAACCGCGAACCGCTTCAAGAATTTTTCGACGGCTGGATTTGATCGCGGCTTTTCCTTTGGAGTCGATCTGATAAGAGATGCAGAGTTCGCCGTTTTCTTTCCAGACACGATTTTCAAACTTTGGCTCGTCCTGTAAAATTGTTGCCAATACCAGCCTGCCATCCAGCATTCGGCCCAAAATCCATTTGAAAAGAGGCTGGATCATTCGAAGTATCGGATTGTCACGCACGATTTGCCGGACGATCACATCCAGCGGGGGAAGACGACCGAATGACTGCAGGGCAAAGTCCTGTCCAAAGTTGATGCCGATTTCTTTTGAATTGGCAGTGTCGGCGGGCTCTTTCATTTTCAGTGCAAAGAGATCCACATAGTGTCGCATCAGATTTCGCCCGACCAGTCCGGACTGATTTCCAATTTCAGAATCCATCAGCAAAACTGGAGTATTCAAAGCGCCAGCAGCCAGGATGACGTTTTGGGCCTGAAAAGTGATCTCGCGGTCTTTGTACCAGGCTGTGACTCCCTGGGCTCGTCCCGTCGGTGAAACTAAAACCTTGCGAGCTTCACAGTCTGTCAGCAAGGAGGCGCTATAATTATTGACCGCCACATCGATGCAGATATTACCACTATGATTTTTGCAGCCTTGAGCGCATTGAAGGCTTTGGCAGAAACTGCAATTCGGATTTTCCTGATGAGCCATTGGCAGCTGATAAATTCGCGATCCGGATTTAGCAAAATGCCTTTGCAGCTCTTTCACTCCGGGGTGAGTTAGGCGCGTTGCTGTTTTGACCTGGAACAGGAGTTCGGCAGCGGCGTAGTATTTTTCCATTTGTTGATAGGGAATTGGCCAGGTTTGAAGATCTCTTTCTGAAAAGCGTTCCAGCACCATGCCATAGAGAGCGCTGGATCCGCCTACGCCAGATCCCATAAATGGCCAAACTGTTTTCTTGTGTGATCGCGTGCAGTCCTGAACTGGGTCGGACATCCGTCCGGCATTTTTCAGTCCGGTCTTTGAATCTCCTAAAAATTCTTCAGCGAATCGTCCTTTGAGAGTTGGGCGAACACCTTTTTCGATAAATAAAACAGAATGGCTCGCTTGTGCTAGTTTTAAACCGACTGGTCCGCCGCCTAATCCTGTGCCGACGATGATGTAGTCCCAAATTTTTTGATCCACTCGATGCCTTTAACGAACTAGATATTCTCCGCCACAATCTGCCGAAGCTTGTTTTCCACATTCATGGTGTCGAATTCGCGCTTCATCTTTTCCGCGTTCCGACGATAAATAGGATTTTCCAAAAGATCTTCGGCCGCCGCAATGATTTTTTCTTCAGACAGATCCCAGAAGCGTAAAGTTAGACCTGCGCCCATTTTTTCCAGGTGAGCCATGTTGAGCAACTGATCGTTATTGCCGACAATTCCCAGCGTCGGAATTCCGAACTTCA
>CBIHPB010000455.1:0-2558 GCA_966211485.1 uncultured Bdellovibrio sp. | reverse complement strand
GGGCGCTGCCATGGCCCATGACTGAACTTTGTTTCGGTTCAAATCAATTTCAAGCGCTAGAAAGCTGACCCAATGTTTTTCTTGGCAAGATTCGGTGATCACGCGGTTGAGCACATTCAGCAACTTTTCAGTGGAAAGACCGGGCTCTGTTTCCGTCAGTGTCTGACAAGAACCTGCGAGCAGTGCCGTCACCATCGCAGCACCGGCACCGTGTCCCGTCACGTCGGCCATCAACAGCCGGTGGCGCCCCGGATTCATTTCTGAAAACCACCACCAGTCGCCCCCCGCCCTCGAGGCCGGCAGAAAACACGAGGCGATCTCAAGATTTCCTTTTTGAATGTGATTCGTTTTCGGCAAAAGCATCATCTGGACAGAGGCCGCAAGCTCGATATCGTTTTCAAGCAATCTTTTTTCCGCTTCGATTTTGGAAGCGCGCGCCGTTTCGGCGGACAAAGCAGCTTCGGAAGCCTTTTGCCCCAGCTCGCGGATTTCCGCCCGCCCCCGAAAGATCGAGCGCACCAAGTACCCAAGCATAATAAAAATAAACAGCCAGACGAAAAGTTCAAAAATTTCAAAATTCAAATCTGCTGGCGAGCGAAACAGCACCAGCAACTTCCCTGCTAAGGCCACCAGCACAAGCCAAACATAAGAACGCAGCGACATCATCATCGCGCCCGACATCACGGTCAGCATAAACAGAGCGTAACGATAAACCGGAATCGACTCGTTATAAAAGGCCATCACCACATGGTGGACCACCACCAAAAAGAAGATCGTTTCAAAAAAGATCACACTTTGTTTTTTCTGCTCGGGCCGGAACACCACATGCAGAAAAAGTGCGGCCATCAGGATGGACAGAACAACTCGCGGCCACAAGGGATTCCACGTGCCAGGATAAAGATATTGCATGGCCCAGTACCAAGGCAAATACAGAAACGGCCCCAATGCGGCCGTCCGTTTGATCTTGCGAATATCAGAATCCAGCATCATCAGCAGCGTCTCAGCAGTCTATCCTGGTGAAAAAGAAGTCCTTTCAGTTTAAGGATGCTGGCGAGCATTTTCAATTGCGTGGTTTGCGACGGGACAATGGTCGTACACATCTAGGATCAAGATTCTGCATTGGTTTCTTGCCAGGCGCGCACAAAAGCCTACCGGTTCACAAACTTTCTAGCTCTTCATCCAGCGATCAGGGGTCAAGAATTTTAGACAATTCGATATCCAACACCGGGTTCGGTCAAAATATGTTTTGGGGCCGAAGGATCCACTTCTAATTTTTTTCTCAATTGGCCGATATAAATTCGGAGATAATGCCCTTGCTCTTCGGCATTGGGGCCCCAAACGGCCTTCAGCAGATAACTTTGAGAAACAACCTTGCCTCTGCCCCGAATCAAATGAGAAAGCAACTCGTATTCGGTTGTTGTCAACTTCGCAGGAACACCGTTGATATGAACTTTGTGCTGGTTGAGATCAACAAACAAATCACCGGACGAAAACGTCGGCGTGGCCTCAATCAAATCTTTATGACGAAGCCCCACACGGATTCTTGCCAACAATTCTTGGAGACCAAATGGCTTTGTCAGGTAATCATCAGCGCCTTTATCCAGTAAATGAACCTTACTATTTTCATCATCTGTCACGGTCAATACGATGACTGGAATCTCTGTCCATGCTCGCAATTTTTCAAGCACCTGATCACCTGGCATATCTGGAAGTCCCAAATCCAAAATAATCAGATGGGGATGAAAACTGGAAGCTGTGGCAACTCCGTCCGTTCCGGTTGCCGATTCCGCCACCTCATAACCATAGGCAGTTAAGGCCGCATTTAGAGTCGATCGAATGGATGGCTCGTCATCGATTATCAGGATGCGGGGATTTTTCTCGGCGCTCATGTTCTCGCTCCGTGAGGATGCTTCATTTCTTGATATGGCAATTCGATCACAAAGCGTGTCCCGCGCGGATCATTTCGTTGGGCTGTGATGGAACCATTATGAGCTTCAACAATCCCTTTGACGATCGACAGCCCCAGCCCCGTCCCACCAGCTGGCGAACCGGGCACGCGATAAAATTTCTCGAACACTCGTGCAAGCGACTCGTTTGGAATTCCGGGCCCTTCGTCTTCGACGAAGATGTGAAGCTTGGTCTTTTCAACATTGGAACGAATCTGAATACCTGTACCTGGTGGTGTGTATTGGGCCGCATTTAAAATGAGGTTGATCAGCGCATGCTCCACCAACCGGAAATCCATCTGAACAAAAGTCGCGGATCCATTCAAGTCTACTCGGATGGGATGATTTTTCAGTTGAAGCTTGAGTTTATTGACAGCCACTCCGACAACATCCTGAAGATCATGCCATTCCATTTTCAAACTCAGAATTCCCGAGTTCAGTCGGCTCATATCCAAAAGATTTTCGATCACGCGGTTCAACCGATCACTGGCACCAAGAAGCTCGTCACGGATTGTTCGCACCGCGGGTTCGTTTTGAATAATTTCTGGATCACAGAGAGATGTGGCCGATGCCGTCAGCCGGCAGCAGGAACTCGACCTCCTCGCGGAGGCG
>CBIHPB010000454.1:0-2575 GCA_966211485.1 uncultured Bdellovibrio sp. | reverse complement strand
CACGCCATCGAGTTCCAATTCACCAGCCGAATTGTATTCCAATTTTGACACGAGAAGCCTTTTCTCCTAAAACTTCAGGGGCATGACGCCATTTACTTTCGGGTATAGCCCACTTGAGCTTCCTATTCCAGCCTATCGTTTTTCCAACGGCGGCGCAAAAGTTCTGATTCTCGGCGGAGTGCATGGTGACGAAATCGAAGGTGTGATCGCCTCTCATGGCCTATTGCGGGAATTTTCAAAGAGCTTCGCTTACAAACTCGATCTGACTTTGGTTCCAAGCTTTAATATCGACGGCGTTCTTCACCGGACACGCACCAATTCTCGTGGCGTTGATCTCAATCGCAATCTGCCAACTAAAGACTGGTCGCCCGAGATCAAGACTCCACGCTACCATCCGGGGCCTTTTGCTGGCAGCGAACCTGAAAACCGAGCCCTTGCTCGATTTATTGAAACAGAAAATCCGCAGTTTATTTTGAGCCTGCATTCCTGGCATCCAGTTTTGAACGTGAACGGCGACTGCATGAATGAGGCCGAGGTTTTGGCGAAATGGACTGGTTACCGCATCGATGCGGATATCGGCTACCCGACACCAGGATGTCTGGGAACTTTTGCGGGACTTGAACGTCAGTCCCCGACTTTGACTTATGAAATTGAACGCGGCCTTGCCAATGAACTGGTTTTAAAAAATCACATTCCAGCGATCCTGGAATGCCTGAAAGAAACCGAAAAACGAGGAGCCCGAAAATGAATTCCGCTTTGGTCGACAAAATTTTTGCTGATGTGACTTCGAACGCTAAGAAAATCGATGATCTCACCAGCGAAGAAATCGCTTCCGTCGAGCAAACCATTGCGGCCCTGGATCAGGGAAAAGTCCGCGTCTGTGAAAAAACGGCGGCCGGATACGTCACCCATCAATGGGTGAAAAAAGCGGTTCTGCTTTATTTTCGTTTGAAGAAAATGGCGCCAGTCAAAGCTGGTGATCTCGAATTCTACGATAAGATTCCTCTCAAAACCTGGCTTCCTGAAATGAATGTGCGAGTCGTGCCTCATGCGATTGCGCGCTATGGAACCTTCCTTGAGCCCGGCGTGATTCTGATGCCAAGTTTTGTGAACATCGGAGCTTACGTTGGAAGTGGCACCATGGTGGACACCTGGGCGACAGTGGGAAGCTGTGCTCAGATCGGAAAAAACGTCCACCTTTCGGGCGGTGTTGGAATCGGTGGCGTGCTTGAGCCCGTGCAAGCCAATCCGGTGATTATCGAAGACAACTGCTTTTTGGGAAGCCGCTGTATCGTGGTCGAAGGTGTGATTGTGGAAGAAGGTGCCGTGCTAGGAGCCGGAGTGACCATCACCGCGAGCACCAAAATTTTGGACGTAACCGGATCCACCACCAAAGTGATGCAGGGAAAAGTCCCTGCCAATTCAGTCGTGATTCCAGGAACCATGCCGAAAAAATTCCCAGCGGGAGAATTTGGCGTGCCTTGTGCTTTGATTATCGGTCAGCGCAAACCAAGCACGGACCTGAAAACTTCTTTGAACGATGCTCTTCGCGAACACCAGGTGAGCGTTTAGTTTTTCGCTCGCAAGGCTTCAGACGGAGAAAACTCGGCCGCCCGTTTGGCGCTGAAATAACTTCCTGCCATCGCGATCAATGTCCCGATCAGCAGAATCACCAGCACAAACTGCATATCCAAATAGGCCGGGATTTGCGAGTCATAGTAGATGTCCGGCAGCACATTCAGTGGATGCTTTTCGATCCAAAAACTGGTGGTTGAACCGATGATCAACCCAGCCCCAAGACCCAGTCCCGCCAAACACAAACCGATTTGCATAAATAGCTTCTCAACTCCAGCAGCTGAAAATCCAATGGCGCGCAGAATCCCGATCTCGCGGCGTTTTTGCGAAATCAGCAGAACCAAGACAGAGATCATCGAAAAGCTGGCGATCAAGGCCGCGAGGCTTAAGAAAAGCGTGATCACGATTTTTTCCAAGCGCAGAGCAAAGAACAAGGCCGAGTTTCGCTCTTTCCAAGTCTGCACGCGCGCTTCGGGGAAGGCTTTCATTTCGGCTTTGTAATCTTCAGCGTGAGTCGCGTCTGGCGTCCAGACCTCGAGACCGATTACGCGGCTTTCGGAATTTTCCATTCGGCGCAAAGTGTGATCGCGCACATAAAAAATATTCTGAGCATCCACATCCGAAAGACTTGTCGAGATGATGCGTTTGACTTTCACTTTCTCAAGCCTTGGGACCTCACCCGGCGGGAGCAGCAGACTTTCCGGTGGAATCACCATCACCGAGTCACCTTCGAACACGCCAAGGCTCACTGCTAGATCGACCCCCATCAACACTTCGCCAGGGCCCAGCAGTTCAATTTGCAGTGGTTCAAGCTTCGCCTTCGCATCCAAATTATGCATATCGCGAAGCATGCGATCGAGACTTTCCTGAGTCAGCCCGCGCGCCACGCCGCCTCGGAAGTGACCGTCCAAAGTTCTGAGGATCACATCTTGATTTTCAAAGACCTGCACCCGCAGTTCGGGATGGGTTCGAAGTTTTGTCGCCAAGGGATGCGCATCCA
>CBIHPB010000453.1:0-2594 GCA_966211485.1 uncultured Bdellovibrio sp. | reverse complement strand
CGCTCGTCATAGACATAAAGTCCAGTCACTGCCCAGTTGGACTTTGGTTTCAAAGGCTTTTCTTCGATCGAAAGCGCTTGCTGTTTCGCATCCAACTCGACCACCCCATAACGCTCGGGATCTTGGACATGGTAGGCAAAAACCGTGGCTCCCTTTTTGAGATCACAAGCGCGCTGCAGTTGCTGGGGCACATCATGCCCATAGAAAAGGTTATCTCCCAAGATCAGACAAACCCGATCTCCACCAATAAACTTTTCTCCCAGCAAAAACGCCTGAGCAATCCCTTCCGGCTTTGCCTGTTCTTGATAAGAAAACTGAACTCCAAACTGCGAGCCATCGCCCATCAGATCCCGAATCATAGGCAAATCTCGAGGCGTGCTAATGATTAGAATTTCGCGGATCCCCGCCAGCATCAAAATCGAAATGGGATAGTAAATCGTCGGCTTGTCATAAACTGGAAGAAGCTGTTTACTCACAGCCTTCGTGCTCGGATAAAGCCTCGTTCCACTGCCGCCCGCTAAGACGATTCCCTTCATTCTTAACTCCCCGGTTTACATTGCCGTTCTATTTTTCTTTGATCGCTTGCAACCAAGCCTGATTGTCCAAATACCAACCGACCGTTTGCTCAAGTCCGTCTTCGAACTGCGGATACTGCCGCTTAAATCCCAATTCCTTCTGAGCTTTGCTGTCATCAATCGCATAGCGGAAATCATGTCCCAAACGATCTTCAACAAAGCGAATCCCTTGCGAGTGCGCCTGCCCCGTCTTCCGAGGCGCCAACCGATCCAGGATTCCACAGATCTTGGTTACCACATCCAAATTATTCCGCTCAGAATTTCCACCAAAACAGTAACTTTCACCAGCGCGCCCTTTTTCAAACGCCAGCAACACGCCAGCACAGTGATCCTGCACATGAATCCAATCACGAATATTTGCCCCGCGCCCATAAACCGGCAGTGGTTCTTCGCGAAGCGCCTGAGTGATCATTCGCGGAATCAGCTTCTCGGGAAACTGTCGTGGACCATAATTGTTCGAGCAATTGGTGATCATTGTCGGCAGTCCATAGGTGTGGAACCAAGCCCGAACTAAATGATCACTCCCCGCCTTCGATGATGAGTAGGGAGAATTCGGCGCATAAGAGGTCGTCTCCGAAAATTTCCCTGTTTCCCCCAATGAACCAAAGACCTCATCCGTCGAAACATGCAAAAACCGAAATCTCTCCTGACGAGCCATCGGCAAAGTCTTCCAATATTGCCGAGCACCTTCTAGCAATTCAAACGTGCCCATAATGTTGGTCACCAAAAACTGTCGAGGCCCCGTGATGGAATTGTCCACATGACTTTCGGCTGCAAAATGAATGACACCATCAAATTGGTTCTCAGAGAACAGCTTGCGGACCAATTCTCCGTCTTCGATGCGTCCATGCTGAAAAGAAAAGTTCTTCGACTGAAGAACCGAGGCAAAGTTCGCTCGATGCCCGGCATAGGTCAAAGCATCCAGCATCGTCACGCGATAACCTTTGGCCAATGCAATCTCAACAAAGTTGCTGCCAATAAATCCGGCTCCACCGGTCACAAGCAAATGTTGCAATTCGATCTCCTTTGCGCCGCGGCTTAACTCAAGTGAGGATTATTCTACTGTGCTGTTATTTGGCTTAGCAAGCAAAGCATCCCACATCAAAGAAATATCTTTTTGCCCATAGGCAAAAGCTCTATATTAAAGCATGCAAAAAAATGTGAAATCCATCTTGTCACAGGTCCTGAAAATCGCGTTTGCGCTGGGACTGATATACTGGCTGATTCGCAGTGATCGTTTGGATTTCAATTCTCTTTCTCGCCTCTTGCAACCTTTGTATCTAATCCCCTGCCTTTTGTGCGTTGGCGCTTCGCTGGCATTCGGTGTCGAGCGTTGGCGCCAGTTCCTGAAATCCCAAAACATCCACATTCCATTTTCTCAAGCCTTTCAACTCTCGCTGATCGGAGTCTTCTTCAACTTCGCCATGCCCGGCGGAGTCGGCGGCGATCTCGTGAAAGGCTATTACATCGCCAAGGCTTCCTCCCAAGCCAAGGTCAAAGCAGCAGTAACTGTTCTCCTGGATCGCTTGATAGGTCTGCTGGCCATGTCACTGATCGCGCTCGTCATTCTGATTGGCGAGTGGGATTTTGTAAGCGAACATCCTCAATTAAAATTCGTTTTCTCAATGGTCGCCGCAGTCACCGCAGCTTCGGGATTGATTTGGTCTCTCATTTTTTCCCGCCGGCTTTATCGCCTGGGATGGATCGAGAAAGTTCTGAAGATCCTGCCAAAATCCGCAACCCTGCTTCGCACCTACAACTCGGTCACCGAGTACAGACATTCAAAGAAAGTCTTCTTTATCACACTCGCCCTCAGCTTCGCCGCTCAGTTTTCATCGATTCTTTTTTTTATTTTCGCAGGACAAGCCTTGGGCTATGACGTACCACTTTCGACTTATCTGGTCGTGGTGCCAATTGCCTTTATGGTTCAATCCATCCCTCTGTCGCCAGGAGGAATCGGAATTGGACAAACCGCTTCATTTTTTCTCTTTAATCTTTTTAGCGAAGGCACGGGACCTG
>CBIHPB010000452.1:0-2614 GCA_966211485.1 uncultured Bdellovibrio sp. | reverse complement strand
TGGGGACATCTCGAGCACGCGCAGTGATCGTCGCGCTTTGAAAGTGAATCCGTCCGCCCGCGGAGGCATGGCTCAAACGGCGCCGCCTGGCTCGGGCTCCGTGAGAACGCGACCGGCTGGCCATCGTGGCCACCCGGGCTTGCTACTCATAGCAGTGCTCGAGATCCCCTCCCCCCAAAAAACAAAAGCCGGTTTCATCAACCGGCTTCCATCTATATTTCAATTTTCAATAACTTCAGAACCAAATCTGTGAAGCGGATTTGAAGTTAGTAACTCACATGGTGGTGAATCGACTCGTGCATACGAGGATCCTTGATCGCCACCACATTGTTCTTCTGGAAGAAGCGAATCATCAGGCTTAGGAAAATTCCCAGGAACAAAGCCAGCATCGCGATTTCATAGATTCCTGGAACCGAAACATGACCTTCGAAGAAGTTCGGATAAACCATCCAGAAAACGTCGAGGTATTGCATGATCAGGATCAAAACACAGATCACAGGAAGCATCTTCTCGTCACGCTTCACTCCCCGAGGCAACAGGGCCAGGAACGGAATGATGAACTTGAAGAAAAGCAGTCCCATCGAGATCGCCATCCATCCACCTTCTGCACGCATTAGGTAGAATTCAGTTTCCTCTGGAATGTTGGCATACCAGATCAACATGAACTGAGAGAACGCGATGTAAGCCCAGAAGACAGTGAAACCCTTCATGAACTTGGCTACGTCATGGACGTGATCGATACCGAAATAACCCTGAACCACGCCCGTCTTTTTGAAATAGAGCATGACCAAGATCAGGAACGCCAGCGAGCTTTGGAAAAGTCCCGCAAAGCAGTAAACTCCGAAGATCGTGCTGTACCAAGTCGGCAGCAGTGACATCAGAAGATCCACGCTAAACATCGAGAACGACAAAGCGAAGAACAAAACCCAAGCAATGCTCCAGCCCACGTTGGCATGAGTCAGATTTTGATCGCCCGTTTGATCCTGCTTCAAAGAATTTCCGATGATCTTTTTACCGAACAAGAACATGCCCACCGCAAAAATCATCAGACGCGCGATCAGGAATGGAACGTTCAGGTAAGCTTCCTTGGCTTTGATCATTGGATTTTCGGCCATCACCTCTGGGTTCGCCCAGACATAAAGCTTTTTAATTCCAATCAAAAGAACCAAAGACCCAACAATGATCGCTGGCAGGAAAGAAGCCATCCCCTCGGACAAGCGACGAATTCCTGCACTCCAGCCAGCTTTCGCTACGTGCTGGATCGCTGTGAAGAACATTCCGCCCAAGCCTAAGCAAGAGACAAAGAAGAATGCGACCAGGTAAGAGGTCCACAAGCGCTCTGGGTTTTGCATCAATCCGACCAAAAATCCCAATGCACCGATCGCGATCATAGCAAATGATGCTGTCTTCAGGCGATGAGAAGGTTCGAACTTATTTGCGACTAATTTAATTTCGTGTCCTGTTTGACCCATTTTCATTCACCCGTTTACTTTGTGGTCTGTTGCAGATGTCGGATGTAATTCACGACCTGCCATCGGTAATTCTGTGGAACATGCGAAGCGTACGAGCCCATCGTTCCCTGGCCCATGGTGATGACCTGATAAATCTGACCATCCGCCCAACCCTTGATTTTATCGCTGGTCAAAGCTGGTGGCTTGTTTGGCATCTTCTCGCCAACCGGACCGTGACCATCGGCTTTTGGACCGTGGCAAACAGCGCAGTTGGTTTCGAAAAACTTCTGACCTGTCACCAGCACTTCGTCTGTCATCTGACCCGCGAATGGATTCTTATCCCCTTTTGCGATATCAGGATTGAAACCCGCACGATAAGCTTTGAAGCCCACTGGAACTGTGTGCTCCGGTGGAACTCGTGCACCACCTGCGTGGTCTGGGAAGAAGTCATCGTACTCTTGAGAACGAACCGCCGGACTTTGCATCATGTCCTGGATCAGCTCCACATTCGGATGATCCTTGCTTGAGCAAGCCGTCAAACTTACCAAAGCCAACATTGCAATCACTGGGAGCAACAACAAGTTTTTCATCTTAGTACTCCGCCTTTTTGATTTCGCTTGCGCCAAGGCTGCGGAACAAGTCTTCGATTTTCTTCTCGTCGTAACCCGAATCATCTTTCGGAATGAAGATCGCAAACTTATGCGAAGTCAGATCCGGGTGGATGATTGGCGGATTGATCTTCGGCAGTCCGCACGCGTACAGCAAAGCCGCCACACTGGAGAGAGCCGCGAACAAAATCGTCAATTCGAACAAAATCGGAATAAAGGCCGGGAGCGAGTGGAAAGGCTTGCCACCGATATTCAGCTGCCAGTTCACAGCCGATGTCCACCAAGTCAAAAGCCATCCCAAAGAGCAGCCCACGATTCCCATTGTGAAAGTCACATAAGGAATCCAAGAGCGCTGGATACCGCAGGCTTCTTCCATTCCGTGCACTGGATAAGGAGTGATCGCATCGAACTTACGGAAACCGGTGTTGCGCACCTGAGCTGCCGCCTTCAAGACTGCAGATTCCGTTTCGAAAATGCCGGCCATGCCGTTTTGATATTTTGCCATTAGTGATGTCCTTCCTCATGACCAACATTCATGACAGGTTTCACTTCCGC
>CBIHPB010000451.1:0-2624 GCA_966211485.1 uncultured Bdellovibrio sp. | reverse complement strand
TCAAGCTCTGCCAAATCCGCAAAGTATTCCTTGCTGGTACATCACATCGGGTCCATATGACTGCCGCACCTTTCTGCAAGCCGGAAACGATGGCGATGGAAACTTGAATCCGATCTCAGCTCTGATCCCGACGCAATCTCAGTGGTATACGCCAACAAGCTCACATCCATATCAGCCGGCCGAGCCAGCTCGAGGTTGGAGAAAACTTGGAACATTCACGGGCCTGAACAAAACAAAAGCTTTCCTGCCAATGGAAACTGAGGCCACGGAATAAGGAGGAAGTGATGAAACCGGTCATTCAAACAATTTTGCTCGTTGCGACCTCTGCTGTCCTGTTCGTCGCTTGTAATAAAAAAAGCAGCGATGGTGCGCAGGCAGCACCACCACCTCCGGTTCCAACATGCGTGATGGGACAAGTGCAACCTGCTGGTTATGTTTGCATCAATGGAATCTTGCAGCCAAACCCAAGTGGCACCGGAAATCTGCTAAATAATGTGCAGTTTCAAGATGCCAATGGTTATTTTACAGGTTCAGTTGGTTTTTCTTCGATGAATGGCGTTGTGGATCCGGCTGATACTCGGGCTTTCACTCGTTATTACGGTCAGGCGAACATCAATGGAACTTTGAACATGACGACGGCAGTTCCATGTAATGGTGGAATGATCCCGGCCGGCACTTACTCGGTTCAGGGAACAGGGAACTTCAGTATGGGATCTCTGATGAGCACAACGCTGCAACTGATGGGACCGACTTCTTTAACATGGAATATTGGCAGCGCGTTTATTTGGGCTGACAATGGCTACCCAGAGCTCAATGGATCAGCAAATAAATTGCGTGTCACGTACTCGACGATTTCAATGGGCGGAAATATATCTTGCGGTACCGTTGGAACTTTCTAAGTCGGTTGTTGTCTCGTCTGACCGGTGATTTTGAACAATGAATCACCCAGTCAGTAGACTGAGAACTTAAAGTAAAAGTTAAAGTAGATCTAAAATCGAAGCTAAATGAAGATAAATTAAAAAGACGAGAGAGATCTCGTCTTTTTGTTTTTGATGGGACTGAAAATTTCATTTGCCAAAGGGAGGGAATTTTTGTCTCCTATTGAGCAATGGAATTGCTTCCACTTTGGGTCGAGTTTTTTGATGAATTGCAGCACGTGCGGGGACGATCGCAAAATACTGTGATGGCTTATCGCCGGGACTTGGAATTGTATGCCCAGTACAAGGGGCATGAAAACAAGCAAGCAGCCGTGCCCGGTTTCTACGAGTTCATGAAAAAACACAAACTCTCGCCGCGTTCCCAAGCGCGCGTGATTTCTTCGCTTCGAACTTATTATAAGTTTTGTGAAAGCCGGGGAATGAAGGCGCCTGAATTGCGCGAGCTTCGTCCACCGAAAGTCAAAGTCGGACTTCCCAAAGCCCTGTCGCTGGACGAGTTTCAAAAATTGCTGGGTGCCTGCAAAGTCGATGACGGCGGCAAAGCCAAGCGCAATCAAATGACCTTGATGTTGTTGTTTGGATTGGGCTGCCGGGTCAGTGAATTGATTGGGCTGAATCTCGAAGACTACAACGAAACCGAACGCTGGCTGAAAATCCTTGGAAAAGGAAACAAAGAGCGCCTGGTCCCTTTGACCGATCAACTGGCCATGCAATTGAACGAGTACATCCGCGACGGACGCGACGGCTTGATCAAAGAAAAAAGCAGCACGCTTTTGGTCAATGATCGCGGACATCGTCCTTCACGTGTCGATATCTGGAGATGGCTTGCGGCTTGGTCCGCACTGGCTGGTTTTGACGAGCCAGTCGGCCCGCACCGGTTCCGTCATGGCTGTGCGACGGCCTTGCTTGAAAGTGGTGCGGATCTTCGCAGCATTCAAATGCTTTTGGGTCACTCGAGCATTCAGACGACACAGATCTACACGAATGTGACGACTCAAAACTTGGTGAAAGCGGTTGATGAGCATCATCCGCTTTCACGCCTAGCCGAAGTCGACTCAGAATAACTTTTCAAAAAATTTATTTCGGCAAATCGTATCCGACGACAATCAAACGGAATTGCTGACTGAACGCCGAGTAGCCTTGCCGGCAGACTTGGATTTCTGCTGTTTGGCCGGCCTTCGCTTTGATTTGCACAAAGTTTGCCGACAGACTTTCTTTGGAATCCATAATCAAGGACTCGTGAGCGTCCTGAACAACCAGGCTGAAATTCAACTGAGTCAGCCAGCCAAAAATATTGGCCATCATTCCAGTTTCAGGAACAACCAGAATTGAAATCATCTGATCGCGGGGAGCCGTGATTTTATAAGTCTTCTTGGCATCCAAAGGCTCGAGCCAAGAATCCACCATGAACGAGCTATCAAGTTTTCCGTTTGAGCTCAGCTCATCGGCATACTTTGAAGGGTAGCGCTCAAAAATATCAAAGCTTTTGCCTTCCGTTTCGTTCACCTGAAGCATCAGGCTGTGCACGACCGAGCCGTCTTCAGGCATGTGGTACTCGCCATTTTTGTCGGGGCCTACAATACCCAACGAACCAACGGCGCCCATGACTCCAAGTGGACCCAGTGGTCCCAGCGGACCCAAAGCACCTTCGGGGCCTAAGATCGAAAATGATTTGTCTTCTTGAAC
>CBIHPB010000450.1:0-2629 GCA_966211485.1 uncultured Bdellovibrio sp. | reverse complement strand
ATTGTTAGTTTCAAAGTTAAATCCGCCGGCATAAAGGAAAGTTAGCGAAACGAGAGAGGGGCCGTTAGTTATATTTGCTAAATATAATAACTAATATTATCGTATTGCTATAATTTAGCTTCTAATATATTGATTTAATTATGAATAATGATGTCTTTGAATATCGATCCTACAGGCTGTTTTTAAAGGATTTCCTGAAAAACCAACCGAAACAAGGGCATGGCTTGCGATCACAGTGGGCGCAGGCCGTGGGCTGTCAGGTCGCGTTTATTTCGCATGTTCTAAATGGCACCTACGATCTCAGCGCCGAGCAGTGCGAGGCTTTGGCGCGACATCTGGGTTTTAATCGCGAAGAAACCGAGTTCTTTCTTTTGCTCAATCTCAGCGAGCGCAGCGGAACGGTGTCGCTGAAGAAATTGTACCAGCAGCAGATTCAGGATCGTCTGCAGGTGCGCAATCAGGTTCGTCACCGCATGAAGATTCAAGAAGATCTCAGCCTTGAAGATCAGGCCATCTATTACTCGGGCTGGCTGTATTCCGCGGTCCACATCCTTCTGACGATCCCCGACTTTCAAGAATCCCCCGAAAAAATCGCCGAATACTTTCACAAGCCCCTGGCCGAAATCCGAAAGATCATGGACTTTCTCGAATCCCGCGGCTTTATCAAAAAAACCAAAGGCAAATGGCAAGTCACGAATCAATTTATCATCGTCAACAAAGATTCGCCCTTGTATATTCAGCAACAAAGTTTCTGGCGAAACAAAGCCATCGATTCCATTTCAAACAAAGACATGGATGAAATCCATTTCGCCTCGGTCTTCAGCTTGTCAGAAGAGGATGTTCGAAAAGTCCGCGAGATTCTGTTGAAAAGTATCGAAAGCTCGACAGACGTGATCAAGCCATCGAAGGAAGAAAAGCTCTACGCGATCTGCATGGATTTCTTTTCGGTTCGGTAGGTTTTGGAACCTGCTCGATTTTATCGGCGGCCATCGCTCTCAGCTCCCTATCGAGATTAACTGGGGTTATTTGGCCGAGTGATAGGGATCTCCGGGATGCGCGTTCAGGGTGATCGTCGCTGGAATTCGGCGACGAAGTTCTTCGATGATGTCTTTCTCAAATTTGCCGAACGGAAATATTTTGATGGCCGGTGTCTTGTCCGAGTCGTGAAGATGAAATACGATTCTTCCCGGGGTCGACCGGCTATGTGTCGTATTCGGCTGTAGCCCCTGTACTTCCTTGACTTGCATGTAGGGAATTTCAAGATAGGCCTTCCCTTGCTCTGTCAACTCATGCACATCGTTGGATTCGATCAAGCCAATTGAAAATCGAACCTTGGTCTCTTCAAAAATAATTTCTCGACAGCGAGTCGATTTGCTTAATGCCAGCGCTTTAAAAAGTTCGCGAACCATCTGAACCAAATGCTTGAGACCCCATCCAGTCCCAATTGCGAGGACTGCCGATAAAACGATAACGGTCCAGTGGATTCGATCCCAATTTGTGAATAAATAATGAATTAAAGCGCCACCCAAAACGATCACAAGAAATGGAAAAATCGAGCAAAGAGCTCCGATAAAGAAATAGAAATCAATGTTCATGTTTTTTTCTTGAGAAAGATCAAAAATCCGATCGCTCGCCGGTGATCCCGAATTCGATACAGGGGGCAGGACAACAGTTTTTCTTTGGTTCAATTCCTTCATGTGTTTAAAGAGAAAAAAGAAACCAATGAGCGATACGAAAAGTGGAATAATCGAAATCATTTCTGTTGAAGTCATATTCATACTGCCAATGGTAGAAGCAGTCGAAATTGAAGTCAAAAATCCGGCTGAATCGCTAAATAAACTGGCCCCTTGATCTCGACCCGCCAGTTTATCTTCTTGGACGTCGATCCGAGCCTCTAGATCCACTCCTTGATGGTCCGCCTTGACCGCCTCGGAAAGGTCGACGGTCGTCTCGGCCTTGGCCAGATGTATGAGCCGGCTTTACGAAGCCCTCGAATGGACATTCTGTGATCGAGTATTCAGTGCCAGTCTCCGAGTCGAAATCGAAGTTCCCATCCAAGGCTTGCATTGCATGGACCAATTGCTGTTCGGACTCTTCATTCAGCTCTTCATCTTCTTTGGCAACGGATTGATAGGTCGATTCCAACTTATCGATAAAAGAAACGGCGGTCTCTTCGGAAGGAAAAGCCTTCACAAGCCAGCTTCGTTGTTGGTCTTCTGCACCGGTTTCACCAAGCACGATAAAAATCGATTTCATATTCAGCGCTCCTTTTGCCTTCAGCTTGACTGGAAAAATCCGTCCGAGCTTAAAACAAATCAGATGACCAGTCACGAGATGCTCCGCCATTAGTATAGGGTCCTCTATTGCTTGTCACAGCAGTGACGAAGGCAAACTCGGACGGACAGCCATCATCGCTGTACCGAGAGCAGCAGCAGCAAGTACTGACCAAAATTCTCGAGAAAAACTCCCCCCCAACACCCCGCTTCGAGAAAAGTCGCCAGGCGCCTCACACTCCCGGAAATAAAAAAACCCGGGATTTTGTCCCGGGTTTTTGAACACACTCGATGGGTATCGAGAATGCCTTTTGTTGTCTGATGGATAACGCGTTAGCGCTACAAAAAAGGGGTGG
>CBIHPB010000449.1:0-2632 GCA_966211485.1 uncultured Bdellovibrio sp. | reverse complement strand
AGAAACTTTTTTCCGCTGTTGATCAAAGACTTACTAAGAATCTTGATCTTTATATCATCGGCGGGGCTTCTGCCATCTTGGGCTATAATGTCGCCAAAGAAACAAATGATGTGGATGTCGATGGTCATATTGATCAGGAACTTTATCAAGTCTTTCAGGAAGAGGCTGCGAAGCTAAAGCTGAATCTCCACTTGGCAAACAAGGGAGTCTTCTCGCCGCCAGATCATTATCGACAGCGAATGAAGTTCGAGATTTTTTCAAAGAAAAAACTGCGAGTTTGGTACTTGGATCAATACGATCTTGCGATCAGCAAGATCGATCGTGGTATTGAAAAAGATTTTGAAGACATTAAACGAGTTCATCAGAAATCGCCATATGAAATGCAAAAGCTTATTTCAATCTTTAACACCGAATATATCAATGTTTCTGCCATTGGAAATCGTCGAGAGAAAATGATGAACTTGCTCGATTTGATTTCAATGCTATTTGGTGACCAAGCCATGGCGAAAGCGAAAGAGAAAATTGGTTTTTAGCCAGCGGATACAAGATGTGCTTCAAGCTTCTTTCTAATCTCAGTAGGAATGGCCTTCGCTCCGTTCGAGGCATAGTCAAAGTGGACAAGGATGGCTTTTCCTTTGGCGATCATTTTTCCGTTCTGATGACACTCTTGAGAAATCGTAAAAGACGAAGTCCCGATTTTTTCGACAAAGGATTTGATCATGACCTCATGTTGATAGGATCCCTGCGCAAGGTAATCGATTTCGATACGGGCCAGAATCAAATTCCAATCTTGGGGTGAAAGGGTGGGGACGAAAAACCGAAAGATTTCCTTTCGGCCTTCCTCGAACCATGTCGCGACTGTCGCGTTGTTGATGTGCCCCAAGGCATCGGTGTCGTTGAATCTGGGGTTTAATTTGTACTCGATCATAGCAAATCCTTGCCGGACTTATTTCTTCTTCGAACTCACCAGAACTTTGAAGCCTGCCGATGAAAATCGCTTCATATCAAATGGCATGATCATTTCTTTGCCCATGGCTGCGAATTCTTTCATGACTTTTGTGTTCACCTGATTGCGATGAGACTTTGACTTGTAAACGATGAACGCAAAGATCACGGTTTCGCTGGCTTTGAGCTTGCACATGGCTTTAAAGCCTAGACCCCATTTTGCATAGTCATCGGCCGTGGTCTCAAAATAACTAAGGGCACCGTGCTTCATCCAAGTCTTGCAACCCAGCAGGGCCATCTTCTTGTAAACTTTGACGTTCTTTTTTGGAATTGGAATGACATATCCATCTACGTATTGGCCCACAGGGACCTCCTTATTTTACCTAAATAAGCGTAAAAGAAAAAGGTGGGCGACTCAAGCTTGATGCCTTTGTCGGAATTTTAGGGGCGGCATGCCGACTTGCTCGCGGAAAAAACGCACGAAATAGTTGGGATCTTCGAATCCCAATTGGTAACCGATTTCTTTCACGCTTGACTTGGTAAAAATCAAAAGCCGCTTAGACTCCATCAAGATCCGCTCTTGAATCAGTTGCCGGGCCGACTTTCCCGTCAGGCGACTGATCCGCATGGTCAGCGCTTTCGGACTGAGGCCCAAAGCTTTGCTATAAAACTCGACCGAGTGATGTTTCTGGAAATTCTCGTCAATCATCTGCCGAAAATTCTCAACAGTCGAAACCGTTTCAGAGGTCTGCACCTGCTTGGTGGAAGTCGAACGGATGAGCTTGATGATAAATATCTTCAGATAACTTCGAAGCAACACTTCAAAGCCATATTTCCTGTCGGTAAAATCTTGCTCCATCGAGGAGGCGAGATCCAGGATCTCTTCGCCAAGATCTTTTAGCAGAAGCATATTGGGGAGGTGTCGCAGTTTCGTTTGGTAGTCCGTTTCCCAGGCTTTGCCTTCGGAGAAGGACTCGGGAGTGAACTCAAGCACGTAGCCTCTGGTATCGGGAGATAAACTCCAGCCGTGCACCTGGCCTGGCTTGATCACGAAGCACTGGGCTTTTGAGATTTTGTAATGATCAAAATCGATGCGATGCCATCCGCGGCCTTTTTCGACGATCACAATCTGAAAGAAATCATGCTTGTGCGGGAAGGGAACTTTCGGATCCATCCGCTTGTGAAGGGGCTCGACACGAATATCACCACGTGTGGCCCGGACGATGCCCAAGGATTCCAGGGGATGATGAATCTTCAGATATGATTCGTCAGTCGGTTTGTCTTTTTGAATCCCTTTGCCTGCCATCACTCCGCCAATTTTCGATCAGCCCCAAGGCCGTCTTGTTTCCATTACCGGCGCGAAGGCTTTTGCATCCTCTCGACAAGATCGTCATCGGGATGAACTTGGGATCCCTCGGTATGACTTTTTTCGTAATCCAGCGCCGTCTTGCCAGTAATGCCAACCCACTCGGGCCAAAACACCATCAACACACCATAGGCCATCATAGCAGCCACAAAGACGACAATGATTCCAACAATGATACTAAACGCCATAAAGCCTCCAGTCCACAATAGCATTATAAGTCATTTTAGGCGGGCATTTAATGGCCGAAAGGCACAAAAAACAGCACAAACTTCCCGAAACTAAGTGTGAAAGATGGATTTAGCGTCCTTACCAGGATCGAAG
>CBIHPB010000448.1:0-2640 GCA_966211485.1 uncultured Bdellovibrio sp. | reverse complement strand
TGACTCTTTAAAGATTGTGTCACCATCGCTGTAGAAAAGCCCGCCCTTAAAACGTGAGCCCGCATCTCGAAGAATTTCAATTTTCACACGATGTACGAATTGTATCGAGCCACGCCACTTCTGAATTTGCTCGGCATTGATGTCGATCAGCTGTATTTTTTTGTTCGAGCCAAAGATCTTTTCAAAAAACGGCCTGTTGTCCGTGTAGATCCAAATTTCGAGATCGTCAGAATCAGTGATGTTCTTTAAAAGCGAAAGCGCCGAAAACCCTGTTTGTCGCAGAATTTCGCCAGAACCGTATGCTTGATAAACTAAGACTTTCTTTTCCATGCGTTCTATTTTTGAAGAAAATGTTTTTCATGCCAGCGCGCCGCTGTCACCACAATATTATCTAAATTTGAATTTCGAGGATTCCATCCCAGCTCTTGGCGAGCACGCTCGTCAGACGCGACCAAAACAGGCGGATCGCCTTCGCGCCGAGCTCCCTCGACGACTGGAACTTTGCGTCCGACATGCTTTTCGACGGCGCTAATAATTTCTCTCACAGAAGCCCCATGACCCGTTCCCAAGTTAATTGCCCGAAAACCTGTTGCCGGCATTTTTTCAAATGCCAAGACATGAGCTTCGGCTAAATCTGAAACATGGATATAATCTCGAACGCAGGTTCCGTCTGGCGTCGCATAGTCTGTTCCAAAGACTGTGATATTTTTTCGACGGCCGTAAGCCGCATCCAAGGTCAATGGAATTAAGTGCGTTTCCGGCGAGTGGTCTTCACCGGTTTCTAGCTCCGAATCCGCACCGCTGGCATTGAAATATCGAAGGGCCGTGGCGGAAACATCACCGGCCTTTGCGCAATCACGAAGAATCTGCTCGACGATCAGTTTACTTTGTCCATAGGGATTGATTGGATTTTGTTCGAAAGTTTCCAGAATTGGTGTCTGCTTCGGAATTCCATAGGTCGCGCATGTGCTGGAGAAAATAAATTTCCGCACTCCTACTTCTTTCATCGCCTCTAGAAGGCGAATCGATCCCAGCACATTGTTGTGATAGTACTTTAATGGGTCTTGAACGGATTCTCCGACATAAGCAAACGCCGCAAAGTGAAAGACACCTTCGATCTTTTCCTGCTTCAACACTTCGACAAGTTTTTTTGAATCAAGAATGTCGCCCTCATGAAGCGGGCCCCATTTAACGGCCCACTTGTGGCCATAAATTATATTGTCATAGGTGACAGGGGTGATGCCTCGCTTTGCCAAGGCTTTGCACGTGTGACTACCAATGTAGCCGGCACCGCCAGTGACCAAAACCCTCACATGGGTCTCCCGGCAGATTGAATCTTCGACAAATCCTGTGCCTCTAACCATGAGGCCACCTGTTGCAATCCCTCTTTCAAGGAAATGCGTGGCTCCCAAGGATGAAGATCCTTTCTGGCCTTGCTGAGGTCGGGACATCGTTGTTTGGGATCATCTTTCGGAAGAGGAAAGTGTTCGACCTGCAAGGTTTTGCCAGAAAAAATTTCTTGAATGGTCTGAACCAACTCAAGGATTGTAAACTCACGATCGTTGCCTATGTTCACAGGGTCTTGTTTTTGTGTGCGAGCGTAACCGTCTATTCCGGCCACGAGATCGCTCACATAACAGAAACTGCGCGTCTGCAATCCAGTTCCATAAACCGATAGCTTTTCGCCGCGTAAGGCTTGAACTAGAAAATTAACAATCACCCGACCATCCGCCGGATTCATTCGCTGACCATATGTATTAAAGATACGAACCAGCCCATGCGGAGTTTTGTACTTCAAATTGTGTGTATACAGCAAAGTTTCGCCGAAGCGCTTGGCTTCGTCATAGCAAGATCGGGGACCCAGCGTATTCACGTTGCCCCAGTAGGTCTCTGGTTGCGGAGAGAATTCCGGATCTCCGTAAATCTCGCTGGTCGAAGCAAAGATCACACGCCCATGATGAGCATCCGCGAACAACATTGCCTCTTGCAGACCAATCGTATTCACCCACATGGTTTCGATCGAAAGCTTTTGATAATAAACCGGCGAGGCCGGTGAAGCGAAATGGAAGACATGCGAAATCTTTTTTCGATCCATCGCAATTTGATCGGTCCACAAAGACCACGGACGGCTGACATCGGCTTCGATAAATTGAAAGCGGCCTTTACCTTCCGGAAGATTTTCTAAGAACTGCCGGTTGGAGCGAAACCCCGTACAGAAGTTATCGACACAGACGACAGGAAGTCCCTTTCGCAGATACAATTCCGCTAGATGAGATCCTAAAAATCCGCCGCCACCAGTGATCAGAATGCCAGTCATTTCCATCACTTCAGATTTAACGTGAAAAATGACATAGACCAAGGACTAAGTTTGCCGACAATCAGCGATCCAGTCTTTGCTTGGAATTTAACCCTTTGCTTCAATCAAGTTGTCTTTCAAGAAAGAAAGATGTGAGCGGAACGGATGCCGCGCCCCCAATTCTCAAGGAGTCGAGAATGTCAGGACAAGAGCTGTTTAATACATTGGTTCAAAATACCGGTCTTCCTGAAGACTATGTCCGAATCCGCTTCTCGCAGCTTCTCAATGCCAAGGGCATCGAGATGCACGACCTCAAGCTCGACAATGTTCGTGAGGTTTTGGCT
>CBIHPB010000447.1:0-2642 GCA_966211485.1 uncultured Bdellovibrio sp. | reverse complement strand
AACGCGGGGCCAACATCCCACCAATAAATGTGCTAACCAATTTTATTGTCTCAATCTAAATATTCCCGTTACCGCACTTTTGCAGCCCACGAATCAACTGCCACAATCCCGGTAAACCCGTCTTGCGATCCAGTTTCCAAATTTTGTGAATGTGCGGATGGCCCTCGAGCAGGGGGGCGAGATCCTGACGAATCGCCCAGTGAATTTCACTGGGACCTAGCTCGGCCAATTTGGATGGAATGCTCAATGCCTGAGTCACGTCTCCAAAGCTGGAAAAGCGAATGATGAGAATCTTGTTGCGCGACTGGATCATGAAGCCTGAATCTTAACGTGATTTAAGGCTCAAAACAAAGCTGAAATCCTGGGAGATGTCGCGGACTTCAAATAGGCGATGCTGAATTTGGTGACAAATTGGGGCCGCTGCCTAATTTTTGGCTCGGCGACCCTTTAAAAAGTGGCTCAGAGCGAAGGAAACGGGGGCTCATTCCAGCCTGACACCAGTTCGGAAGGTCCCGTTCTTGAATCTGTTAACGATTGATGAACTGGTGGCGCACGGCCTCGATAGGGGCCTTTCTCACGTTGGTGGCAAGCATATCAGGGGCAAATCCCCAAGGCCGTCTTTCATTGTCGCAAGCCAGTTTCGTCAGCCCCGATTATCAGCTCACCGAAAAAAAAGATTTCCAACTGGTCAGCGCTGGCATCGACACTTTGTCAGGTGTCAAAGATGAAAGTGAAATCGAAAGCCATCTGCAAGCCCAAATCCGCGGCATGATGGCGCCCGGTGCTCCGGTTCTGAATTATTTCGACGTCTCTCAGCTTTACTGGAAGCAAAATCGGATTTCTCTTGGACGCAAAAAACTGCGCTGGAGTTTTCTTGACGACAGCTTCGGTCTTGGAATTTATCAGCCGATGTTCAAGTGGAACCCGATTCTGCCAGAAAGCCAGGGCCTGACCGGAATGTTTGTGTCGTTTGGGGACGAGAGCGCGCAAATTCCTTGGGGCGCCACTTTGTTTGCTTCGGGACTTTATATTCCCAATCAGGGCGCTGGATATGAAATCAAAGACGGAAAATTCGAGCGCACAAACCCATACTTCAGTCAGCCTCCGACAAATGCCGAGATCAACGGACAGCCGGCGCAATTTCAATACATCGTGCAAAAGCCCGAGATGAGCGACGTCATTTACCAGCAAAGCTTTGCTGGAATGGCTTCGGTAGGTGATCGGCGAAAAGATTTTTTCGTGCAAGGGGCTTTAGCCAAAAAACCGATGAACGATCTCTCGCTGGGATTTCAAGGGACGCTGATTCCGGGACAAAAAATCGAAACGAAAATTTTACCGAAGGTCGGAACTCATAACGTCGTGAGTGGAGAAGCTCAGTATGCTTTCTCGAATATCACAATGGGAATTTCAGGCCTGCAGGAAACTCCGGAAGCCCCAGAGTTCGAGAGCCAATGGACATTTGTGGAGTACTCGCAAAGCACACTGGTGAGCCCTTATTTCCAATTTCGCTTTTTCGGAGCCGAAGCGACTTTGGCGGTGTTATCCGTTCAAGGCGGTGAAACCACATTCCGCGGGCCTTTGGCGACTGAGGCCGAGCGGGTTCTGATTCCACTGTATCCGTTTCGCAATGCAGGCATGGCGCAGTTGAAATATCAGTACCGCATCAAGCGCTTTGAAAATATCGGGATTTCGACGAAATACCTGCGTGGTTCGGAAGGCGAATTCGACCTTTTCACCGCGACGGTGGCCTATCAATGGCAAGAGCGCTGGGCAGCACAAATGTCCAGTCAGATGGTCGCAGTGCAGCCAACGGCCTTTCAAAACAAAACCATCTTTCATTCTTATCAAGATAATGATCTCGTAGCGTTCGGGGTGAGCTATGTTTTCTAAAATCTTTGGGGTGTCGGTTCTGGCACTGAGTTTGGGGCTGACGTTCGCGCTGACGGGCTGTGATCGTTTCATGAACCGCAACAGCGAGGCGGATAACAATGCCGAAGCCGTTAAAATCGAATTCAAAGACGGGCAGTGTCTGAAAGACGTGCCGGCGCAATTTCAAAGATTCCTCAGCGATGAAGACGGTCTCAACACGTCTTTCGGCTGTGTGCAGGCGGCTTTGAAATCCTTTATGAAGCTCACGCGCGGTGCTCAACCGGATGTGTATCAGGCCAAAGAGCTGCAGGATTTCTTCAATACTTATTTGCTGAAAGAAAACAAAGTCTCCAATGATTTTCTGATCGATATCATGAAGCTCAAAGCTCTGACGGTCGGTGGCAGTGTGGAAGTCACCACGCGGGCTGAAATGGAAAAATTCATCGAGTTTTTGGCCGGTCTTGAGACCGAGCTTGGAAAATTCCGCGGGCGTATGAAGCTGATCGGTTTTAAAGCCGAGCGGAATGCTGTTCGATCGGACGACATCCAGCTTTTGAAAAAAGAGATGGGCGTGATGGTGGATTTCGTCTTGAAAAACACCAAACTGGCCTCGGCCAGCTATCATTGGTCTGACTTTTTGACTTTTGTCGGCCATTTGCACGAGTTCATCGGCGACTACCGCGATTTGGACGATCTTCTGAAATGGCTGCCACTGATCGACAGCGGAAAAGTTCTTTTCCTAGGTGATAGCTCGAAGCTTCTGACTCAAAAAG
>CBIHPB010000446.1:0-2656 GCA_966211485.1 uncultured Bdellovibrio sp. | reverse complement strand
GCCGGCGCTGCGGCTTTCGATCCCTGTTTTTTTCATTCTTTATCTGACGTCTGCATTCTGGAATATTTTGAACCCCGGTTCACAAGTGGCCAAAGTTTTCATTGAATTTGGCGTCTACCCTCAGTTCCCACTTTTCACGTTTTTGCCGGGAACTTCGAAAACGGCCGTGCAAAGTTCCTGTCTTCATCTGTCCCACCAAAATCAACCCAGTGATCCCATCGAACAGGATGCGTTCGGATGTGAATCTTCGACCAGCTGGCGGGATTACCAAGTCTCCTACATGCTGACCTATCCGGTGGTTCGCGCTATCCAAGATATTCCGACCAGTAAAAGTCGGATTGCAGGTGTTTTGAATGCCTTACTGGTTTCCAGATGCGGACAACGATCGGATGGACGTTCGGAAGCGAAGTATGAAGTCCGTTTTCAAAGTTTTGAAGAGCCAATGGGCCAATTTCAAATTTTGGCGTCGGCCTCTCTTTCTTGCGCCGACCGCCAAATCGAGCTTAAGGATTTTCAGATTTCAAAACTGATAAACCCCTCCTAAATTTTTGAAAAAATGATGACGCCATTGGTTGTCTTTCGACCTCAGGGGCGGTTGAGTTAGGATCAGTGCATGAAGAAAAAGGTCTATGGAGCTATCTTCGTGCTTTCGGTGCTCCAGGTTCTATTTATCAATCTAGGTCTTTACTTGGATTTGCCGCCGGCCGTGCAAATATATCAGTATCGCCTTTGGGGATTTCACACGCCTTGGCTTTTCTTCACCAGTCGTGTTCTTCAAACTGAAAACGAGGTTCTAATTCATTCCGACTGTGTTCTTAAAATCTGCCAGCAGCCAGGGGACTACCGCTTCAAAGCTTTGATGATTCAATATGCGATTGAAAACGGGCGGAAAACTCAGCTGATCCAGGAAAATCTGTGCCGGCTTTCCGACGAGAAAGAAATTTCTTACCGACAAGGTCAGGAAGAAAAGACGGTGGTATGCGCATGGTAAAAAAGGCCATCTCGATTTTGAAACTTCCGATGTCTCCATCAGCCTATTTGATTTTACAGTGCGCGTTCTATCTTTGTGCCTTTGCGTACTATCTGGAAAGGCAGTTGAACTTTCAATTTTACTACTCCTCGATTCTTGTGACTGAATTTCATAGTGATATGGTTCAGCCCTTGGTTGCGTCGCCTTCTTACTGGTTGGTTTTGCAAAGTCTTTGGTTCCTGCATCTGATTTTTCTCTTGGGATTGTTTGCGGCGGCTTTCAATCGAAAGCATGCGTGGATGAATATCTTTTTGTACGGATTTAACTTCATCCTTTTGCTTTTCAATTATGTGTCGGGATATGCGGCCGACATCTTCATTCAGCTGGGGTTGTTCTTTTTTATTTTCGGATCGCTGGGACGGAAAAAGCTCGAGAAAGATCCTTATGTTTTAGCAAGCCTCCTGCTTTTGCGCTTTTATTTGGGGGCAGGCTACATTTTGTCCTCTGGGCATAAGATTGTGGATTATGTGCAAACGGGTTCTACATTCCTGACGAAGTTTGCTTTGATTCAACATCGAAATCTGGTAGCTGACAGTCTTGTTATCGGTGACACCGTTTTAAACACTTTTCAGTGGCCCTTGTTTGCATTGATTTTGGCAGCGCAGTTACTGGGCGGCTTGGCCTTGATGTTTCGACGAACCAGCCGTGCGGGTCAGGTTATTTTGGTTTTGTTTCATTTGATTTCAATACCGCTGTTAAATCTTCTGCTGTTTCCGCTGATTTCGATCACCCTGATTTCTCTCAGTTGCATCTCGGAAAACTATTCGATCCAGCAGATTTGGCAAATGCTGAAAGAAGACAGCGGGAAGTTTGACCGAGAAGTCTCAGTCGAGGCCGAACCGGCATGATGACAAGTCCGTTGAAGGTTTCTGTGATTGTTCCTTGCTTCAACGATGAAAAATCGATTGGGGAATGTATCAAGTCCCTTCTGGCACAAGACCAGCCGGTTCATGAAGTGATCGTGGTCGATGATCAGTCGACGGACCAAAGTACGCGGGAAATTCAAAATCACCCGGTCAAGTACCTGCGAACGTCCAACCGCTCGGGAGCAGGTGGCGCCCGAGCTTTCGGAGCGGAAGCGGCGACAGGCGAAATTTTGGCTTTTATTGATTCAGATTGTCGGGCGCCGTCGGACTGGTCATTGAAAATTCAAGCGGCCTTCAGCAAGGATCCCGGGCTGGGCGGACTTGGTGGGCGCTACACTCATCAATCCATGAAGACTTTGCAGGGACAGTTGGCAGCACTGGAAGAAGCCTATCTTTTTTCAATCTATGAACAAGATCCCGAATCGGCCTCGCCCTGTGGTGGAGTTTGCGCATTTCGAAAAGAGGCTTGGTTCCAAAGCCGGACGGGACAAGAGCGTTTGCATTTTCGCGGTATGGGAAGCGGCGAAGACAGTGTGATCGGAGCCGAAGTCAAACGCCGGTTCAAGGTCTCTTATTTGCATGATTGGACTGTTCTGCATTTGCCGAAAGATCAGGGCGGTTATTTCCGCCGGCACTACAATCGGGGATTTTCACGCAGCCTGATTTTGGCGATGCGTTTGACGAACGCCCAAGAATCCAGTGTCGTGTTTCAAGGCTATGGAGGCTGGTCGCTGGTTTTGTCGACCTTCTTGCTGCCACT
>CBIHPB010000445.1:0-2666 GCA_966211485.1 uncultured Bdellovibrio sp. | reverse complement strand
GTGAATTCAACCTGAAAACTTCCGCGCGTGATCGGCTCTTGCACTTCTTTGCCATTGGCCTTGGTCACCGAAAAGGAAGCCTGAGCCCGCAGTTCAATTCCCAGCAATGTGCCAGGCTGTTTCTCGCTGACTGTCAGTTTCACCTCATCCAGCCAAAGTCCATTACCAGTCGGACCTTGAAGTGAGGCTTTGGCGTCTCCAGCCTTTACTAGATTGTCGACTTTCTTGTCTTGCAAAGACAGTCCCTGATCTTCCCAAGGATTGATCGCGAAAGAAACTTTGCGCGCGCCCTGATGCAAGCCCAACGCTTTGATCTCGCGGATAATTTCAACCCATTTGGCAGGAGCCAGATGGTTGTACCCAATTTTTTCGGACCACTTAATACAGCCATTGGCGTCTGACACGGCCTCTTGAGTCGTCTCACCGCCAGAAATTTCAAATTTGTGATTGAGAATTGATTTCGAAAGCGCTTGGTCTTTCAGGCAAACTTTGAAGCTATAACTTTTCGCCACTGCCAGCGAAATTTCCGAATGCTGGGTCGAATCCATGATATTGGCTTCTGATTTTTCCAAAAAGAATGTCGCAGCCTCGGCGGGGTTGCTGTCGCGATCTTGGGGTTTGGGAATCGAGCAGCCGACAAGGACCATCCCAAGGACTCCCGTTAAAAACCAAACCTGGAAAACCTTAAATGCTGACATCGAAGGTCTCCAGTTTGAGAGTGAGAATTTTTTCGCGCTTTTGGAAAGGGCTGTTGTAGATCACATCACGCTCGCCACCCGAAAGCGTCAGTCGCAACACTCGTTTGTAAGTCGCCGACATCCCGCCCAGATACCCAGTGCGATTGGTACCAATCAAATCCGAGTTGTACAACGCCACGGCCGCATCCGGCTCGACCCGGAAGTAGCTATAGAACGGGGAGACTTCGAAATCTTTGGTGAAGGCAAAATCAGAATAAAGTTTCGCCCAGGTTCCCTGATTGAGCTCATCAGGGGCCTTGTCATTTTTCACAAATTCGATTTCGGCCCCAATTGAAAAGCCCTTGATCAAATGAGCCCTGGCATTGAGATCAGCAAAGGCGCCTTGATACTCGTAAAGAAATTCTGAATCCGTGCCATTGCTGGAGACAGCGGTGTTCCCAAGCAAAGCGGATTTGCTGGCGACCGACATCGGAAGATTTTGAAATTGGAAAAGCCCCGCACGCAGATCCAGATCGACGGTCATTTTGCGTGCCTTCACGGATACCGAGCCTGAAGCGTAACTTGGAGTCTTTTCAAATTCGCGCGCCTGAGTCGAAAGACTGCTGGTGGTCGGAATTCCGGATTCCGCTTCCAGCGCATAAACCCAGTTTTCCTGCAATGGCGTGTGCAGGCGAAGCAAAGCCGCTGGAAAAGTTTGATCGTAAAGCAAAACCGCCGGATGAGACAGCGACTGATCAAGCGCCCCAAGGCCTAGGTGCACGTAACTGAGATCGCCGCGGATCGAAGCCTCACGTACACCCCATTCCGCCTTGCTGGCATTGGTGCCTTCCAAGGTCTGTGCAAAGCCGTTGGTATAGGTGAACTTTGGGGCGAGCGAAAAATAAATTTCCTTCAAAGGTTTGTAGCGAAGATCTGTCAGCAATCGGAACTCGGTCAGCTGTCGCTGATTCATCGGATCCTGAAATTGTTTTTGCGAAAGTTGAATGCGCCAGCGGCCGTCGATTTCAGGTGATTTTCGTGTTGGAACCGGTGCGGTCGTCAGTATCGCCGATGGGTTTTGAGCAAAAGCAGTGGCGCTGAGTGCAAGACTCAGAAACGCCAAACCCAGGCTGATCAAAAATACCGTCATTCGCTGCCACGTGCCCATGCCCTGTAACTCTTACAAAATCCGTGCTTTGCGAAGGCGCAGAAGAGGGCGTAAGTATTGCTCTAAGTAATGGAAATCAGGCTCTATTTTTCTGGTTGAACAGCGCAGCCAAAGGACCGTGATGTCGATCTTTTGAACGAGGGCTCGAGAGGGGCACTACTTCATAGACTGGGACTCGTCTAGCCAGCGCAGAACCTTGGCCGTCGCCCCCGAGGATTCCTGAACTTTCTGGATTAAGGCCTGAGCTGGAACCGGACAAGCGAACGCCTGCGACATCAGATTTTTCAGATCCACGGAATTGCGAATCACATTCACCGCAAACAGCCCCGGTTTTAAAATCACATTTTGAAACTGCAAGGCCTCGCGATTGTTCAAGTGGTGTGGACCGACGGCGACCGGCATGCCGACACACAAGGGCTCCATCACACTGTGCACTTTGTCTTTGAACGAGCCGCCAACGAAACCCAAATGTCCCCAGGCATAAAGCTCTTGCAGGCAGCCAATCTGATTGACGAGCAAAATCTGCGAACTCCAGTTCGATGCTTCCTGGTAAGTCTGCACACTCCAGCCACGCTGAGTGAGCTGAGCCTGCAATGCCTGAATCCGCGCAGGGGCGACTTCATGCGGAGCCATGACAATTCGGCCTCCGCGTTCAAGCCAGGCACCAAATCCGTCAAGCAGAACCTCTTCGTCCTGCGGCCAAGTCGAACCACAGACAAAAATCGGAGCTGAGCCAGCCGGCTTCAGTTCAAGCTTCACAGGCTGAGGATTTTTCAGTCGGTGTAAGACCTGATCAAAGCGAGTATCACCTGCGACGATGA
>CBIHPB010000444.1:0-2684 GCA_966211485.1 uncultured Bdellovibrio sp. | reverse complement strand
TCTCATTTTGAGACATTCGGAATTTCAGACGGAGATTACTGCTTACAAGCGGGGAAATTGGCGTCGGTTCGGCAAAGCGAAGTCATCGTTCTGCGCATCAGGCGCGAAGACCCGGCGCTGGCAATCGTACGGCCTGCTAGCAGCTTCTTGAGCTCGTCCATATTGCCTGACGAGTACAGCACGCTGGCCATCAAACCGCGGATCTGTGGGTGATGGGGCGAGATTTGGTAAGCATAGGTGATAAACGGGACGGCGTCTTTCGCGCCTTTGGCTTTGGTCACGCAGTTGGCGAAAAATGCATTGGTCATTCCACCTTTGCTATCTCGCTTTTGCACATCCAGACACCAGAAATACAAATGTCCCCAGCGAGTGCGGCGTTGATCCAGATTGACCAAGTTCGGCTTGGCCGGAAGCGCTTCGGGATTCAGTTCAATCCACTGACCGATCAGGTTGTTGTAGAGTTCATTTTGACGGAGCAGTGAAGCCATGACGATTTTCACAACCATCATTTCTTCCATGTAGGCCGTGATGTCGGGCTCGTGCTGCTGGACTAATTTTTGGAAAGCGATCAAACGTGGAAACAATTGGCTGTTGCCTGAGGCCTGTTGATCGCGAACATCCGATAGCCAAGCTGTTTCAAAACTCACCAGCATCAGCGGACCGATATCTCGCTGGTCCGCGACTTTCCAGGCCTGCTTCAAAGCCTCTTCGGCTTTGTCCAGTTCGTTGGCTGACAGATGCTGAACGGCTTTGTTGAAAGGCGCGATAAACGGGCTGACGTAGCCAAGGCTGGTCGCCGGTGCTACGGCTGGCTTTGGCTTTTCAACCGAGACCGGTGGTGGAAGCGGATTTTGCGATTCGACCACATCCAATTTTTCGTCGTGTGAACCAGATGTCTCTGGATTTGAAAGACCTTTGATCAGGATGGCGCCGACAAACAAAATGGCAGCACCAATGGTCATCATCTTTTGCTTACGCGCGCGCTGTCTTTCGTCTTCGATGAAGGTATGCTGCGGGCGATTTCCGTTGGGCCGGATGACCTGAATGGATTCGGCAGCGCTCAGCTCTTTTTTCACTTCCTGACGAACTTCGATGACGATTTTCTTTTTCGCTGCGATCTGAGATTGCAGCTGGCGAAGGCTCGACGCTTTCGAGCCGATCTCTTCCATGGATTTCGCTTGCTTGAGCTGTTTGGAAATTCCAATTCGGATGTTGGTGATATTTTGAAATCCGGAAAGCTCGTCTTTGGCGCGGATGCTGGGCTCGGTGCCGCCGGCTTCACCTGGTTTGGTGACGATGGTGGACAGCAAGTCTTTGATGGCTTGATCGAACTGCGCTTCATTGCAGATCGCAACCCAGCTCGCCAGATTTTTTGGTTCCAGCGAAACCCGGTCGGTGACTTCCAGTTCATTGCCAATCAACTTGGTGATGATCTCGAATGTGCTGAATGGACCCGTGACGCCGCCAAAGCCATCGACGAACCATCGTTCTGTGTGAAGACTCATTCCCATAGACGATTTATCGGAAAACTGAGGTAAAACAGTAGGGTACAGACGCCGCAAAGCTTTGCAAATCGCGAGTCAGGACCTATGTCTGGTTGGTGCTGATCAAAGCCGGCAGATAGGCCTTCATGGTGGCCGGTGAAATCAATCCCTTATCCACAAGATTCTTCATCGAGCTTTCGAATGTCACCATCCCGGCCCGGGCGGAAGTCTGCATGACGGACGGAATCTGGAAGGTCTTGCCTTCACGGATTAGATTTCTCACCGCAGCGGTCGCGACCAAGACTTCCAACGCCACGGTCATTCCAGGTTTGTCGGCTCGGGGAAGCAGTGTTTGGGCCACAACTCCAACCAAACTTTCGGACAGCATGGCGCGGGCCTGGCCCTGCTGCTCGGCGGGAAAAGAATCCAAAATGCGATCGACGGATTTCGAAGCGCTGTTGGTGTGCAGGGTTGCAAAAACCAAGTGGCCAGTCTCGGCCGCGGTCAGTGCCAGCGAGATCGTTTTATAGTCACGCATCTCACCGATCAGAATCACATCCGGATCTTCACGAAGCGCGGCTCGAAGGGCGCCATTGAAAGACTTCGTGTGCCGGGAGATCTCGCGCTGATTGATCAGACAGTTTTGACCCATGTGCATGTACTCGATCGGGTCTTCGATGGTCAGGATATGTTCCTTGCGAGTCTGATTGATATGATGGATCAGTGCTGCCAGCGTCGTGGATTTTCCGGAACCAGTGGGGCCGGTGACCAGCACAAGACCCTTGGGATGCTCGGCCATCGAGCGAATTGAATCCGGCAGTCCCAGCTCTTCCAGCGATTTGATTTTTTCCGGAATCAGCCGGTAAACTGCACCCATGCCATGCGCTTGCACAAAGGCGTTGGCACGAAAGCGGGCGACACCGGGGAGAGTGTAGCTCCAATCAAGCTCCATGTAGCGCGTGAATTTTTTGATTTGATCCGGCGACATGGTTTCAAAAATCAGGCTTTCGGCTTTGTGCGATTTCAGAACGGGCGAGTTGAGTCGGATCATATGGCCGTGCACGCGGAAGAAGGGTGGATATCCCGAAGAGATATGAAGATCCGATGCCCCTTCTTGGATCATCAGAGAAAATAATTTATCAAGTGCTGCCATCTCATTAAAAATTAACGAAGACGCCATCGCTTCGCAATAAGCACAAG
>CBIHPB010000443.1:0-2697 GCA_966211485.1 uncultured Bdellovibrio sp. | reverse complement strand
CCCAACAGCGGATGGCGCGGCTTTGACTTTGAAAGGCTTTGCGGCCCGTTCGGATCGCTTTCAGTCCGGCACGATTCAGAGCCAGGTTCTGTCCATGCTGAAGCTTCAGTTTCCAGCTGTGATGAACGCTCTTAAAGTCACACTGGGAATTCCTGAAAACGTCAGCCGTCCCGTTACTCGCTAAATCAGCTATCCCGCTTTTTGTTTCGGTGTTGGCAGGAAAAGACGAACGACTTTGTTCTCCAGCACCGCGTATTTGAGATGTGCCATCTGCATCGGGTGAGCAAAACGTTTTTTCAAAGTCTCGAGATCCATTCCGTAACTTAAGGCAAGCTCGGCCATGTGCTGATCCACTTCGGCCTGGGTGACCTGCAGCTTCTTGTACAGAGCCAAGTGCTCGACAATGAGACTGGCGCGCACGATCTGCTCGGCCCATTTGGTGAGCTGCTGATCTTGTGCCGAGCCTGGTGCCGGAGGTTTTCCTTTGTGCATAGCCGCCTTCTGCGATTGCACCATGGCTGGCGGAAGCGGGAAGGGATTTTGCGTCGCCAGTCCGTTTAAAAAATGAGATTTGGTCTGGGCAAAGATCTGATGATTGAGCTTGGCCTGCATCTGCTTGCGGATGGCCTCCTGAAGCTGGGCGACAGTGGTGATGTTCTGAAATTTTCCCGCGAAGAGTTTGGCCACCACTTGATCCGTCAGCTGAGGGAGCTGGATTTTTTGGATGTTGGTGAGCGTGACCCGGACGATGACTTTTTTGCCGGCGATCGCGGGCTGATTGAACGTCTTTGGTATGTCGAGTGGAAAATCTCTTGTCTGTCCCTTGCTCATTCCAACAATGCCGCCTTCTATCGGCAGAAAAAAGCGATTGAATCCAAGCAGGATGTTTTGATTTTTGCGGCCGATGCCGGGAACTTTGGAGCCGTTCAAATAGTAATCAAAATTCACAGTCGCGATTTCTTTCGCCTGAATCGGGCGGGCTTCGGTCATGGGAGAGACTTTTCCCAGGGTCAAAAGCAGATTTTGAATTTCAAAGGCCACCGCTTTTTCAGAAAGTTTTTTAAACTGCGGCTGAAATGAAACTTGATCCAATTTTAAAGACTTGATTTGCGGACGAGTTTCAAATTTTCCAGAGAAGGTGAACATCTGTCCGTCTTTGAAAGGACCCACTTGAAACTGAACAGGGGCGACAGGATAGAGTTTTTTCTGATTCAGTATTTTAGTGAAATAAGTTTGCACCAGGTGTTGGGTCAAAGTCTGATTTCCAGATACAGAATTTTGGGCAGCCTTGATTTCATCGGGCATCACGCGGACAGAGACTTTGTGGGTGACGGGATCGAGGATCTCATGCTTGAACTGCATTTTTTTGGCCCTTGGCTGGATGTTTCGGATTCCTTTATTTTAAAATTGCCCATTCCGTGCTGCAAGTCTGGGAAATGGGGACAGGTCGAGGGCCTGGACCCAAAGTCTAGGCGCCCGATGATCAGCGCCGGCGCGATTTTGCTGGTCCTTTGATTTTTCGAAATCTTGGTATCAAGTCTGCAACTTGAAGCTTCGTTCATCCCGAAATGCAGGGATTGTATTTGAAGCTCAAGGAGTTCGTTCTCGCATGCGCTGGTGTCGGAGTTGGAAACATCTGTTTAACTGTTTGTCGGTCCTGGTGTGCCTGGGGCTTTTGGTGTCGCCAATGCGATCCCATGGCAAAGATCTCCCGCACCGCAGCTTTCGCATTGTTATGCAAAAGTTCCGGCAATGGCTACCTGGTGGGCAGGCTCTATCCAATGGCTATCCGCGCTTTGAAATCCAAGAGACGGCCGCATCCACGATTCAGGGAAGGCCTTCATTGGATCGCCTGATTTCGGGCTATTACCAGGCCTCTGAAAACAGCCCTCAAATCTATTTCGAGTACCGCCTGCCGCCCAATTATAGCGGCGTTGATCTGATTGAGATCTCGGGTCTTTCGAAAAGCTCTGGCTTTTGGAAAGGACCGAACGAGCAAGCTGAGTTCCTGAAAAACGGCAACGGCATTTTAACTTTCGACGGCCGTGTGCGCGGCAAAACACTGCAGGCCATATCAATGGATGAAGAAATTCCTTCCGTCGTGACGACGGCCGAAGAAGCACGTCTTTTGAAACAATTGGTGGAAAGCTTGGGTGTCAATCGCGCCGTTGTGATCGGACATTCCCGCGGTGCTGGAATCGGCGCAGGTCTTTCAAAACTGCTTTTGCGCGAGAACAGTGCACGCAGCAAACGACCAATCCAGTTGCTCGCCCACTATGATCTCAACGGATTGGTCAGCTACGTGACTCAGACTTTCCCTTCGCGCACCGGCGGCAGCGACGGCAATCCCAATGACGGCCTTGTTTTCGAAAATATCCGCAAGCTGATGGAAGACGGCTCGGTCCAAGATTTCAAAATTCGCTCGCCCAAAGTGTATTACGAAGAGCTTCTCAGCGAGTGGACGCAGTTTGAAAAAGAATTTCTCGAGCAGCCTGAAAAATACAATGAGACTTTTGTTTCGGATAGTCCGAACAGCCGGGATAAATGGGACACCTCTTCAAAAGAAATCTCAGAGACTTTGTATCAAGAGCTGAAACTGAAATTTCCTCTGCTGGTTCAAGAGTATTCATACTCGCAAGAATCGGATGAAAGAAATATGGTCGATTACGTCTCGGACAAATCCTTAACCCATGGTAC
>CBIHPB010000442.1:0-2717 GCA_966211485.1 uncultured Bdellovibrio sp. | reverse complement strand
CGCCTCAGGTTCTGGTTTGAACGGCTCGTATAACACTGTCCTCGGATCACAGGCTGGTATTGCAGCTGGTGTGAATTACGGTATCGCGATCGGTAAAGGAGCCCAGGTGACTGGAGCTGGCGGTATCGCCATCGGCCCAGGTGCTTCAGCTCCTGGAAACACAATCGTGTTGGGAACGAACTCAGGTGCTTTCATGGAAAGAATGCGTATCGACTCGACCGGTAACGTTGGTATCGGCACTTCCGCACCAACTGTTGCTCTGGATGTTCAGGGGCAATTCCGTGTCGGTGGCGGTGGCGCTTCACCAATCAGCGGTTTCTTCCGTATGCAAAACGTTATGTGGGGTGGTGGATCTGTCTCATTTGGTGCGGTAGGCACAACGCTGGTATCTGTTTCAGGTGCAGCGATTGGAGATTCAGTTATCTGTAATCCACGTTCTATGCTGCCTGCGTATGCTTCTCTGCACTGCTATGTCAGCGCTGCAGGCCAAGTCACCATCGCGATTTCCAACAATGCGTCTTCAGGTACTCTTTCGGGTCTGGGCTCGATCTACTTCGACGTCATGGTCATCAAGTAAGCTTGTGAAATCAGTTTGCAATCGGGAAAAGGTAGCGATACCTTTTCCCGCATGAGCTTAAACGAACGCCTTCAAGAGACCGTCACATTTCTGAAATCCAAAACAAAACTGCGACCGCAGGTCGGAATCATTCTCGGCTCCGGCCTAGGTGCTTTCGCACGCGACATTCAGGTCGAAGTCGCACTGCCATTTCACGAAATTCCCAACTTCGTTCCGACGTCGGTGGAAGGACATTCCGGCAATTTGATTTTTGGAACGGTCGGCGGAAAACCGCTGGTCGCGCTTCAGGGTCGATTGCACTACTATGAAGGTCACAGCATGGACACAGTTGTGTTCCCTACGCGCGTGATGGCGCTGCTTGGAATTCAGATTTTGATTCTGACCAATTCAGCTGGTGGCCTGGGTGATAAAATGCAGTCTGGTGATTTTATGATCATCGACGATCATATCAATCTCACGGGCGCCAATCCTCTGATGGGTCCGAACATGAAAGAGCTGGGCCCGCGATTTCCGGATATGACCGAAGCTTACGATCGAAAATTGATTGGCGATCTGGAAAAAGTTTTTCAGCAAAAGAAAATTTCATATCACCGCGGAATTTACGCCGGCGTCAGTGGTCCGACTTATGAAACTCCGGCGGAGGTGCGCTTCTTGAAAGGCATCGGCTGCTCGGCGGTCGGCATGAGCACGGTTCCTGAATCGATTGCCGCCAATCACTTGGGTCTGCGCGTGGCCGCCCTTTCTTGCATCACCAATTTGGCGGCGGGACTTTCTGCCCACAAGCTGACTCATCAAGAGGTGACGGACACAGCCCGCCGAGTGGAAAAAGATTTCGCGTCTGTATTGACCGATTTTATTTCGCATCTCCCCGCACAGTAATTTCGTCCACTAGATTAAATTTCATTCTCGAATAACCGCTGCTTATGACAGCGGTTTCTTTAGCTAAATTCACAGCTTAACCGAACCCCTCCGAAGGGCCAGTTGGGATCTCGACTCTTCATTTTTTCATTCTGAGCCGAAGAGCTAACCGGTGCCTATCAACGTCACGGTCTCTCATGAAGAGAGCCACGATGGCACTCGGAGATGCAAACATGGAAGTGCGCAAGCTGATGCTGGCTGTTGTTCTTTTGGGATCAATTGCCTGCCAAGATAAAAAATCCGCGGACCAAGTTGCGAATTACAAAAACGGCGCGCAGGCCTCTAGCTGCCCGGCGGAAGCGATGGTGAAAACTCGCTTCCTTGTTCAATACGAAGACGGCCACGTCGAAGTGATTTCGGCTGAAAACGAAACTGTTTTTGAACGCGATTATCTCGAGCCCAACCTGCAAAACATCAAACGTGTCGAGTACGATTCGATCGTCACGCTGACAGAACCTCAAACGACAGATTCGACCGGAACACCAACGGATCCAGCGGAAGATTGGGGCCAAGATAAAATTTTGGCGAAGGCTGCTTGGGACGAGGGCATTTACGGACAGGGTGTAACGGTTGCGGTTGTCGATACAGCGGTCGATATCACTCATCCCCAATTGATGCCGAGATTTATTCCGGATCAACCGGGCTGGGACTTTATCGCCAACGCCAAGCCATCTGAGATTACAAATCCCGACGACTATCACGGCACACACGTCGCCGGCATTATCGCCGCCGATCCGACCGCCGGGAACATGTCGGGTGTGGCTCCGAAAGCAAATTTGATTCAAGCAAGCTTTATCGATTCGACCCACGGAAGTATCGGCGCCGCGATCCAGGCCGTTCAGTATTCAGCCGATCACGGAGCGAAAATTATCAACGCCAGCTGGGGCGGACCCGATTGCTCGCAAACTTTGAACGACAAAATCGCCGAAGTCGGAAATCGCGGAGTCCTGTTTGTCGTCGCCTCTGGAAACGATGGCTATGACTATGACCGATTGGGGCCGGCTTCTTATCAGTACCCTGCCGTGTTGAATTTTGGTTCGATGATCTCGGTTGCAGCAAAAGATATCGCCGATGCACTGACTTCGTTTTCGAATCGCAGTTACAATTTTGTGCATATCGCAGCACCCGGTGCTGAAATTCGCTCGACTGTTCCGAAAATTTCGGATGCGACTGGCTATCACAAATTGCAGGGTACTTCGATGGCGACTCCGTTCGTTTCGGG
>CBIHPB010000441.1:0-2722 GCA_966211485.1 uncultured Bdellovibrio sp. | reverse complement strand
TAAAATGCAAATTGATTTTTGAAATCGAGATGAACGAAGGACTATTTTTCCGCGGCTATGTAGGCGATCCAAGACAAACAGGATTCGCCCTTTTCCGTGCGAGTAAAGACCCCATCGCCCTCGCCATTTCGGGTCGTGCCTTCCCAGTACACGTGCGTGCGCTTGAAGCCAACCTCAGCCAGCATCTCGCGAATCTCCGGAATGGACCACATCCGCCAATCGTAGGTGAAAACCCGCTCGACTTTTTTTTGCCCCTTCGGACGGAAGTGAATGTAAAACAGCGCCCGGTTGGTGACCGGATCAAACCCTTGCTGATCCCAATAGTAAGTGAATCCGCGGTGTCTTGTCGGTTCGACGATCGCATCATAGCATTGACTGCCGCCAAAGCAGTCCAAGATAAACACGCCGTCTTTTTTCAGCGAACGGTAGGAATTGGCGAAATACTGTTTCATCAATTCGCGTGTCCGAAAAACGAAGTAAGAAAAATTCATCCCGATCGCAAGATCCGTCGGAGGCATCTTCGAGGTCAGAACATTTCCCTCTTGCAGGTGGACTCGCTTCTGCTGATCTTTTGCTAGCTTTGGAAGATAATTCAGTTTGCCGTACTCGAGAGGTTCTGGATCCAAATCTAGCGAATAGGCCTCGTGCTTGGGGTTGAGCTTCACCCACTCGCAGGACAAAGCAAAAGTGCCGCAAAAATCTTCGCGCATGGACTTGGCTTCTTTCCCGCGAAGTTCTTTGTAGACCTTCTTCAGGAAAACCACGTCCCCTTCAGCGCTCTGGACCGAGCGCCGGTAGTAATCGTATTTGTCGAATATTTTTTTCGGACTTTTTTTCTGAACCCGACGACGCATATTTTTTATGGCACTTCTTCAACGGACGAGCGAATCGCCTGAATGATGTCATGCTTTTGCGGAACCGATGCATCTTCCAAATTCGGATGCAAACCGATGCCTGGAACCTGTTTGCCGGCCACAACCTGAGGTCGCGCCATCAATTCATAGAACAGCTCCTGAGTCGTGCGGTAAACCAAGTGTTCGGCAAAATTCGTAACCTCGGTGTCTTCGTTGACGAAAACCACGCGGCCCGTTTTTTGGATCGAAGCTTTGATTGTCTGCCAGTCATAGGGATAGATCGTGCGAAGGTCGATGACCTCAACTGAGATCCCATCAAGTGCTAGCTCGTCCGCGATCTGATTGCACAACAGCAAGTGACGGCCGCAAGACACAACCGTAACCTGATGGCCCACGCGCGTGATCGCCGCTTTGCCGATTTCAATTTCGTACTCTTCAAGCTTCGGCCACTTGGCTTTCCACTTGGTACGATCGCCGATCGGCGCATCGATCATGGCTTTTAATTCTTTTTCATCCGCTGGCTCTCCAGGGATCAGATCTTCACCACGAACACGCATCAAAGCCTTGGGCTTCAAGAACAGAACTGGATTTGGATCTTTGATGGCCGCAATTAAAAGTCCGTAAGCATCCTTCGGAGTCGAAGGCATGACGACTTTCCAACCCGCCAAACGAGACGCCCAAGAATCAAACGAGTGCGAGTGGTAAACGCTGCCGCGAATTCCCGCACCCACAGGCGTCATCACCACCATCGGCATTGGATAAGCGCCGTTGGTCACCCACAAGGTGTTGCCGGCAATTTTCAAAAGATCGATGGTATTGAAAATATAATCAGCGAATTGGATTTCAGCCACACAGCGCTCGCCGGTCATCGCGATTCCCATCGCCATGCCGATAATCCCGCGCTCGTCCAGCGGCGTGTTCCATGCGGTTTCCAAACCTTGAGAGGCTGTGAAAACTCCGCCCAGTGGTGCGCCCACGTCTTGGCCGAAGATGTCTTTCACATCGAGATGCTTTTCACCATAATGAAGGGCCATTCGAATGGCCTGTGCCATATTTGCCATTAGAACTTCCTCCAGTCGCCGTTTTCATTATTCGCATAGACATTGTCCCAGATAGATTCTGGAGTTGGAACCGGCTCACCACGCACTTTTTGTTGTGCCTCGTAGCCTTCAGCTTCGTACTGCTCCCAGATCTGTTTCGCTTCCGCCTCTTTCAGATAGCCGGCGCTCAGCAAGCGCTTCTCGAAAATTTTCACACAGTCTTCTTCGTGCGAAACGAAATTCGCACCGGTTGCTGATGAGTGGCCGTGCAATCGCGAAACTTTCGCTTCAATGAAAGAAGGCTTTCCTGTTTTGCGGATGTAAGCCATCTCTTCTTGCAGAGCCAAGTAACTTTCAACCGGATCATTGCCGTTTACAACGCGAGATCGGATGTTAAATGCCTTTGCGCGATCGGCGATATGGGTTTCACCGTGCTGGCCTTCATAGGAAGTCGAAATTCCCCAAAGATTGTTTTGCACAGTGATCAACAGCGGAAGCTCTTGGCCTTTACGAGAAGACCAAACGAGGCAGCTTGCGAAATCACCTTCCGCACTGCCCGCATCACCGCCGGTGACAACAGTCAGAGCCTTCGCTTTGTGACGTTTTTGAACGTGAGCCGTTCCCAAGGCTTGAATGTATTGAACTTCAATTGGAGAAGAAACCGGAGCCACATTCCACTTTGGAAAGCAGTAGTGGTTTGAAAAGTTACGGCCACCGGTCGAAGGATCCGTCGCGCGATTCATGATCAGGCGACTCGAATCGATCATCTCAAGGCCCATCGCGATCAAGGTCGGCGTGCAGCGATAGTGCATGTGCAGGTAATCATGC
>CBIHPB010000440.1:0-2731 GCA_966211485.1 uncultured Bdellovibrio sp. | reverse complement strand
CTTCGATAAACGCACGGGAAGTATCACAGCTGGAAACAGCTGTCCGATCACCGATGGCGCTGCGATGGTTCTACTCATGAGTCGTGAGAAAGCAAATCAACTGGGCATGAAGCCGATCGCAAAAATCCGCGGCTATGGATTCGCAGGGCTAGAGCCCGAGCGCATGGGGCTGGGGCCTGTGTACTCGACACCGGTGGCGCTGAAGCGTGCGGGTCTGACGATGAAAGATATTGGGCTGGTCGAGTTGAATGAAGCTTTCGCAGCGCAGGTCATGGCTTGCCAGAAGGCTTTTGATTCGGATCAGTTCGGAAAAGAAAAGCTGGGACTCTCAGGTAAGCTTGGCGAAATTCGCGATGAGATCTTGAACGTCAACGGTGGTGCGATTGCCTATGGTCACCCGGTGGGCGCGACGGGCACGCGTTTGGTGATTACATTGATGAAAGAGATGAAACGTCGTCAGGTTCAGTTTGGACTGGCGACATTGTGTATTGGAGGCGGCCAAGGTGGCGCCATGGTTCTAGAGGCGGAGGCGTAAACCACATGAGCATTCAAGAATCCATCAAAATTGTCCCGCACGGTGATGTTGCTGTTGTCGAGTTCGACATGGTCGGCGAGAAGGTGAACAAATTCAACACGCCGATGATGACAAGGCTGCGTGAAGTGATCGGCGAGCTTCGAAAATCAAAATACAAAGTCGTCGTCTTCAAATCGAATAAACCCAAGATTTTTATCGCGGGTGCCGACATCGATGAAATCAAATCGATGACGACGAAAGAGCAATTCGAAAAAGCCGTGGCCGCAGGGCAAGAGATCTTCAACGAGATCGAAGATCTGCCGATGCCGTCGATTGCCGCGGTGGCGGGGGCTTGTGCCGGTGGTGGATGTGAATTTATCATGGCCTGCGATTACCGGATCGCCAGCGACGATCCGTCGACGAAGATCGGGCTGCCAGAGACAAAACTTGGAATTCTGCCAGGCTTTGGCGGTTGCGTGCGCATGCCGCGAATCCTAGGGCTCGCGAATGCGTTTGATATCATCTTGGCTGGTAAACTTGTGCCAGCTCAGAAAGCTCTCAAGATTGGATTGGTTGATCAAGTCGTCTATCCGACGATCTTGTTCGAGCAAGCTTTGAAAATGGCGCAGGAGCTGATCAAAGACGGCGCGAAGAAGCGCAAAAAAACTTTCAAAGCTCAAGGCCCCGTGCCGAAGCTTTTGGAAAGCGCCATCGGTCGTCCGATTGTCTACAGCCAAGCGCGTAAAGGTGTGATGAAGATGACTCACGGTCACTATCCAGCTCCGCTGAAAGTGATCGACGTTGTTTCAAAAACCTACGGCAGTTCGAACCGCGAAAAATCTTTGCAAATCGAGCGCGAAGCATTTGTCGAGTGCGCTGCAACTGATGTTTCAAAGAATCTGATCCACGTTTATTACCTGACTGAAATGGTGAAAAAGCAGACCGGAGTCAGTGGCGTTGATGTGAAGCCAAAAGAAGTCAAAGCTGTCGGAATTCTAGGTGCGGGAACGATGGGTGGCGGTATTGCCTATATCGCGGCCGACAAGGGAATCGAGGCGCGCATGAAGGATATCAACTTCGATGCGATCGGGAAGGGCTTGAAGCATGCTCGCGATTTGTGGGCCAAGCTGATGAAGAAAAAGCGCCTGAATAAATACGAATTCCAGCAGAAGATGGATAAGATCACTGGCACTGTTGACTACAGTGGATTCCAGAATCTGGATGTGGTGGTCGAAGCCATTGTTGAAGATATGGAAATCAAAAAGAAGGTGATCGCCGAGACTGCGAAGAACATGCGTAAGGACGCAATCATCGCGACGAACACGTCTTCTCTCAGTGTCACCGAGATGTCGGCCGGTCATCCGAATCCGCAGTACTTTGCCGGCATGCACTTTTTCAATCCGGTCGATAAAATGCCGCTGGTCGAAGTCATTCGTGGCGAAAAAACAAGCGACGAAACGATTGCCACGATCTTCGAGCTTTCAAAGAAACTGGGAAAAATGCCGGTCGTTGTGAAAGACGGGCCTGGATTTTTAGTGAATCGATTGCTGCTTCCATATATGGCCGAGGCCGCATTCCTTCTGCAAGAAGGAATGGATATTGAAAAAGTCGATAAGGCTTACGTGAAAGAATTCGGAATGCCGATGGGCCCATTTGCTTTGATGGATGAAGTGGGACTTGATGTCTGCATCAAGGTTTTAAAGATCTTCAAGAAAGCTTTTGGCTCGCGGGTCGAGATGGCTCCTTGCATGGAGAAGCTTGAAAAATCCGAGCGCAAGGGAAAGAAAAACGGCAAAGGCTTTTACAAGTACAATGAAAAAGGCTGGCGCACCGAAGTCGATACGAGCATATACAGTGAGCTGGGCCTCAACGCTCCGACAAATCCTCTCTCCACCAAAGAGTGCATCGAACGTGGCGTCTTTGCCATGGTGAACGAGTGTTCGCTGGCGCTGCTCGAAGATCATATCGTGGGAACTCCGCACGAAGTGGATCTGGCGATGATTATGGGAACAGGCTTTCCTCCATTCCGTGGCGGTCTGCTGAAGCATGCAGATGCTGTGGGGTCGCAGTATGTGGTGGACCAATTGGAAGTGTACTCGTCCAAGGGGGCGGCTCGCTTGAAGCCCAGTCAGCCTCTCCGAAACATGGCGAAAACACAGCGAAAGTTCTACTAGTTCCTCGCTTTTTCCCGCGTATTTCAGCACGCCGTCTAATCTC
>CBIHPB010000439.1:0-2738 GCA_966211485.1 uncultured Bdellovibrio sp. | reverse complement strand
CAACCCTTGAGGCGCCTCAAGGTTCATTTCTTTTCGAGCCGGCTCAACCGGCGCTATCACTCCGGGTGCTCCATTGGCTGTCTCGCCAGTCGTAGCCTTTGGCGAAGGCTGGGGGTAATTCCCTTTCGAGAAATCAGCCTCACTTGGTTTGTTAAACCGTGGTTCATCCTTGTGCTGGAAAAAAAAGAGCCCTGCTCCGACGAGCAAGGCTCCAAAGAAAACAGAAATTTTAAAGGCTTTAGTTTGTGGCATTGAAATCGTTTAACATAGCCTGCTTCACAGATGCATTTGAAATGCGACCCAATTGGTCTGTCGCGTAGATGTCTGCATCCATTTTGACTTTGTCTGTGCAGTTTTCACAGAACTTCGCCACGTTCTTCAGCAAGATTGTCGAAGATCCGTAAGAACCTTTGTAAGTGCCGTCACATGCAGGTTCGCCCGCCAAAGGAGCTCCCGTCCAGATGCTCTTTTTGTCCTGGCCGTTTTCATCCAAGAAAGGAACCGGGCAGTTCGCGTGACCCCAGAATCCATTCGCGCGCTCGGTGTGACGAGCTTCGTGATACACAACCATCATGCGAGCAATCTGCGGATGAGAAAACTTGATGAAGTTTTCAGTCAGCCACATTTTGTTCGGAGCAAACATCGGTTGAACGCAGGCAACGGCATTGCTGTTTCCGCAATCGTCTAGTCCAACAGACAGAACGCGTGATTCAAAGAATGTCTTATATTTATCACCCGTCAACGCGCCGAAAATTTCGCGGTGGAAATTTGTCTGCTTCGTTCCTTGAAGCGTCGTCATGAATTGAAGGTCAGCTTGCATCTGAGTTTTGATATCGGCCGGTACATCCGAATCATAGCTTAATGCGAAGGCATTTGTGGTCAAAGTGACAAGAAGAAGTGTTAAGATTATTTTCATGTGGATCCCCCCGAAGGAAATCCTTGCACTTTTTGAGTGAAAAGCATGCATTTTATTTCTTTGCGCCGGTATGAAAATGACTAATATGTGAATGGGAGTGCGCGATTGCTTAATCGGCGTGCACTTTCGAGAGTGCCTTCGTCATTACGTGCATGCGTCCATGCAATCGGGCCTCTTCGCCGGCCCGAGCCCGCGTACCGCTGGCCGTCCTGGCCACCGGTCCGAAATATTTTGAGACGTTTAGGAGGGTTGTCCCCCCTCTTCATGGAACTCTGATAAGCCAAAGGCTTATCAGAGTTGTGGAAGTTCGCCGTAAAATTATGTTCAGAGATTGAGTTCGATCGAACTTCCAATCCAAGTTATGCCGCAATTGCGATTGCATTTAATCAGCGAAGCTAGATTACGCCTTACGAGAAGAAAGCCGCTCGTTCTCAGCTTCCAGAACACGGATCAATGTTTTCAGATCCGCCTGTTCTTCCTTGAGATGAAGAATCTGCTCTTCCTTCTCATGCAGAATTTGTGTGTAAGCTTTTTTGAGTTCAGTCAGGAGCCGATTCGCAGCGGTGAGAATCGGCTCGTCCGTATTGACCTGAGGGCTTGCCGGAATCGCGACTTGATCAAAGCTTTGAACAAAAGTCGAAGGCGATGATGGCGTCGGAGCAGCGGATGAAGCCCACACCGGCGATTGCTCGACCGGTGGTTTTTTTAGGGAGGGGCTTACAGGGAGGGGACGATGTTCCTGGGGTTGATCAAGAATCAAGTATCGTCCATCGGCGAACTGATATTTGATGTCTTCGGTTTTGATCCGTCTTCGAAGCGTACTGATGCTCACCTGGTACTTTGATGAATATTCAGTTAGCGGAAGCCAGTTCTGCGCCATTAAAGATCAACCCCTCTTGCCTATTCACTCTAACACCTGATCGAGGTCTGTCAAATCGAGGTTATTCAAAAATAGTCAAAATCCTTAAAACCCGCTGAAGGTCTGGCTCTCCAGGCTTTTTTCTTGTGACTACTCAGGACCTTGGTCTTGAGATTGGGTTGTTGAATGGCAAGGCATGGCTAGACGCGCAAAGTCCCCGCTTTCTCTTTTGTTTTTCCTCTTGGATACTCATTCCTATGCGCTTGGATCTACGTGGGAAAAAGAAGATCGGTCTGGTTTTAAGTGGTGGCGGCATTAAGGCTGCGGCTTTCCATATTGGTGTTTGCATGGCCTTGCGGGAAAAAGGTTTTCGTTTTGCTGGCGGTACCCGCGAGCAAGTGAAGCGAAATTTCCCGGCCGATGATCCAATGACGATCCGTCTTTATGTGGGGTCCAGCGCCGGCTCTTTTGTCGCTTCGGCATTGGCGGCGGGTTATTCGTTGGAAGCTTTGATCAAAGCTTTTGAAATGAGTGCTGCCAAACCCAGCGATCGACCCGACCATACTTTTGGCCACCTGAAGCCTTTTAGCTACAAAGAATTTTTCGCCATCAACAGCAGTAATATTTTGAAGTCGCTGCCTTTAGGGGTGCTGCGCCGTTCGGTTTTAAGCGGTGGTCTGGAAACGCTGATCAAAGATCGTTTCAAGATCAACGGATTTTTCACCGCTGCCGGGGTCGAAAAATATCTACGCGAGTACGCTTTGTCACACAACGAGTTCCGTCAACTGGGGGTCGACCTTTATGTGATCGGGACCCAATTGAACCATTCCCGAAAAGCGATCTTTGGAAATTTTCCGGAAAATATGAAGACCCGGACCTTGATGTACGTGAACTACGCCAAGATTTCAGAAGCCGTCGCAGCCTCGGTCAGTCTTCCGCCGATTTTTGCTCCGTACAAGATTA
>CBIHPB010000438.1:0-2738 GCA_966211485.1 uncultured Bdellovibrio sp. | reverse complement strand
GCCAAAGTCGCATCACCGCTAACTACTGAGTTCACCCAGGCGGTGCCGTTGTAAATCATCACTTGGCCAGAGACCGAGCCTGCCGTGATATCTTTGCCTTGAATTTTTTGAACGATCGTCGAGTTGTAAGTGCCAGAAACATCACCTGCAAACTGAGTCGTCGTACCAAGCTTGGTATTGAAATTGTCGTAATCAGTCTTACTGATCAGACCTGCAGTGACTGATGCCGTTGAAGCCATCGGAATATTGATCGTGTGAGTATTCGACGCCGAAGAAATATTAAACGCAGTTCCGGCAGTACCAACCGCAAAAGTCTGAGCCGAGCCAGTTTGTCCATTCAAGTTGCTCAAGCCAGATCCAGAGACTCCCAATACTTGAACACTCGAACCATCCCAATATTTAATTGAATTTGAAGTGGTATTGAACCACGTTCGACCTTTTTCCGCATTTCCCCAACCAGCCGTCGAAGGATCAGAAGAATGTTGGCTCAAGAGCAAGTGCTTGGCTCCAGCCATTTCGATATTTCCAGCGTTGGTGATATTGTATCCACCCATGCTGATGGCGCCGGCCATGGTGTCGCCACCGCGATTGACAGGTTGGTATCCCAAAGCTGTGCTGATATCAGCGGCGGTGAGGTTGCTACCCGCAATCGCGCGACCTTTGGCATCGACTGTGATCTTTTGATAAGTCCCTGCACTGATCGTATTAGCTAATGTCAGAACACCAGTGTTAGATAAAGTCGCATCGCCGGAGACAATGGCATTCACCCATGCCGTGCCATTGTAAATCATGATTTGATCGCTGATCGTCGCAGCTGTGACAGCTTTGCCTTTGATCTTATCAACACTTGTCGAGCCAGAAGGTCCCGATACGTCGCCAGCCAAAGTTACTGAACTCGAAGTCCAAGAAAGAACTCCGGAGCCATCTGTTTGTAGAACTTCGCCTGGATTTCCATCTGTCGTCGGCAAAGTCAGATTGACGTTTCCGCTCAGAGCAGGTGCCGTCATCTGAATATAGTTGGATCCATTATAGATGCGAAGATTTGTGGCTTGAACATTGAGACCACTCACAGTTCCAGTCGTGATCAAGTTGCCTGATGAATTGATTCCAGCAGATCCACTGATCGTTCCCGAAGTGATGGCATTGCCAGAAACTTTACCCGCCGTCACAATCGTCGGAAGATCTGTTTCCGCCAAGCTGATACCAGCTGATACTCGTCCTTTGGCATCGACAGTCACTTTCGCATAGGATCCTGGAGTCACTCCTGTTGTTGCCAGACCAATCGTGCCGCTGCCGCCGCTGATCGTGCCGGCCGCGGTTCCGTTGACAGACAGATCCGAGCTCATCGTCAAAGATGAAATTCCAGTTCCGCCGGCACCGATCGTTTGCACGCCGCTGCCATTGTAATATTTGATTTGATTGCTGACCGAGTCGTACCACATATCACCAGCGGCAACCCCAGCAGGTGTCGAAGCAAATGTCGGAAGATTTGCGCCGGTGTTGTCCGTCTTCAGGAAATTACCAGACAAGATCGCTTGAATATTGGCATAACCCGGAGTCGTAAACAGAGCTTCCAAGTTCGCCTGGGTCAGAACCGTCGTGCCCGCATTGTTCACCTGAAGAATGTTGGCGCGCTCGAGACCTTGAACACTTTGAGCAACCATCGCGCCAGGCACCGAATTGATCACGATATCCGGTGATAGAGTGTCGGCCACATTCGTCGCCGATGGGGTCACGATGATACGGAAATATCGAACTGCTCCGGCGGCCGGAGCATAAGAGCTGCCTGTGCAGCTTTGGCCCGGGACATTGTTCGCCGTAATCGGAGAAATATTCTGGAAAATTTGATTCATGGTGCGACCTGGATCGTTCGCCGTTCGCTTGGTCGCACCGACAGGAGATCCGACGTAGATATTGAAATATCCATTCGTCGACTGGGTATTCACTGTCTGAGTTTCTTCGTACAACAAACAGCGACCATTCGGATCGATCACTTGCACCGTCAATTTTGCCGCTGCATCGACAAGCGGAACAGTGCCACCAGTTTCGAAAAGCTGACCGTCCAAAGTGAAGGTCTGTGGTGAATCATTTAAAGCGTTCGCCGAAATTCCCCAGAATATTGCGGATAGAATTGTGAGTACGCTGAAGAAATGCAGGCAACCGAGTGTAATGACTCGGAAATAAATCGAAAGATGGCGCAAGATTTTAAACCCGCTAAACGTGCCTAAAGCCATATATTCTTGTCGGCAGGCTGTTCGCTGAAATGAATTATTAAGAACTGGATAAACGTCTCAAATTGAATATGTGAAGATGATAGTGACCTGTGAGATTCGGTGAGATCAGATTTTCGAGTGATTCAGTATGAATAAATATGAATTGGGGCCATTTTTAGTACTAAAAAAGTTTAGAAATCGGCGCGAAAGTCCTGGCTTTCGCAAGTTGATCATAAGATGGAAAGATAAGGTTTGTACCAAGGAACGCACCCTAGAAAATGCCCGAAACAAAGCCACCGACAAAAACAGCGGTGACTGCGATGTACAGCATTGCGATCAAAAATTTCTCGTTTTTAGTGATTCTCATCGAACCTTCCTTTTGCAAAGCCGGCTCTTAAGTTATTGAACTTCAAGCGGTTGTTCCAGTGTGTAAACAAGATAACTACTATTCGGCTGTTCGCTGAAAACCTTAAGACAAATGTCATGAATTAATCAAAGTTGCGAAGATGGGCGCCCCTCTTGGCG
>CBIHPB010000437.1:0-2739 GCA_966211485.1 uncultured Bdellovibrio sp. | reverse complement strand
TTGGTTTCCTTGCATCAACAGGTGCGAAATCCGGACGAGTTCCTTGACACCGTCAAAACAGATTTGTTTGAAAGCGAAATTTACGTCTTCACCCCGAAAGGTGAGGTCCGTGAATTTCCAGAGGGTGCTACGCCGATTGATTTCGCTTACGCCGTTCACACCGAGCTTGGCAATCGCTGCACCGGTGCACGAGTCAACGGCCGCATGGTGCCCTTGAAGCATGAACTTCAAAACGGTGACACGGTTGAAATCACGACTTCAAAAACGCAGGCGCCGTCGAAAGATTGGCTCAAGTACTGCGTCACCAACAAGGCCAAAACCAAAATCCGCGCCTACGTCAAAGAAGAGCAGCGCAAACGCTCTTTGCAACTTGGAAAAGAATTGGCCGAGCGCGAATTCCGCAAGTTTGGTGCTTCATCAGCGAAGTATCTAAAAGGCGAAGCCTTCGAGAAACTGAAAAAAGATTACGGCATCCACGAGGACGACGAAGTCTTGGTTCGGGTGGGCTATGGAAAGCTCGAGCCGCGCCATTTGGTCGAGCGCTTAGCACCTGAACTTTTGAATCAACCAGCTGAAGGCGATAAAAAAGAAAAGTCGACTTTCCTGCAGAATGTTTTCAAGTCGGCGACTCAGAAAGCAAAAAAATCCGGATCTTTGATTGCGGTCAGCGGGATGGATGATGTGCTTGTGCACTATGCACGATGCTGCAATCCGATTCCGGGGGATTCGATCGTTGGATTTATCACTCGTGGCCGCGGCATCACCGTGCACCGATCCGACTGCCGTAAGGCTTTCGAGTTCGATCAATTGCGACGCGTGGACGTAGATTGGACTTCGAATTCGGCCGACACCGGCCAAGAGCGCTTGGTGCGCATTCGCGTAATCTCACAAGATATGCCAGGCTTGCTCAAATCCATGTCGGAAGCATTTTCGACTCAGGGAATGAACATTCACAATGCTCAAGTTCGAACAACCCGCGATTCGAAAGCGGTTGCGACTTTCGACGTCAGCGTTCGAAACACTCAGCAGCTCAATCAGGTCATTTTCGATCTGCAAAAAATTAAAGGCGTGATCGGTGTATCGCGGCTGACAGATAGTTAGAAAGTAAAACCATATCCGCCGCGAACGAAGAGGCCGTCGGCTTTGACGTTGGAACTTCCAGGGAACATTCCGTATTCAACGACAATTGGGAAGAAGCTGGTTCGGCTTGTCCAAATATCGGCACCGCCAGAAACCAAAATCATCTGATTTGTTGAGCTGTCTGAGGAAAGATTTGGAATGTTGTTTTTCTTTGAAACTGCAAACAGGAACGAATAGCCCAAGCCAACCCATGGTTTGAAAGATCCTTGGCTCAAATAGTAATGAGCCGAAGCTTCGGCCGCCAAGTAGTTGAAACTGACCTCGCAGGATTTGGAAGTTCCATTTTCGCAGATGTTGGCCGATGTTGTGCCTTTGACCGCAAACATCTCGAGGCCCGTGGCCAGGCGGATGACGAAAGCTTGGGAGATGTCGTAGTCGTAAAATCCCTTCAAGCTAAAGCCGCTGTCCTTCATCGTGATGTCTTCTTTGGTTGTTCCGTTCTGAGCGGTGAGTGACATGCTGTTCATGCCGTAGCCAGCCAGAATTCCGCCCACTTTTTTGCCTTTGGTATTTGGTGCGCCTGATGATTTTGTGTGTGCACCACCACCGCCAGGCGCCTCGGTTGAAGCCGAGCCGCCTGCAGATGGAGCTGCGCCTTTTTCCTGCATGGCTGCGCCTGGAACGGCTCTTCCTTTGGTGATTTCAGCTAAAGCTTTATCGCCTTTGACTTGCTTGATGGTGACAAGACCGATTTTTTTTCCTTCTTCATTCAAGACGTAAAATTCAGCGCCCGGTGCGGCCGGCGTGCCATCCAATGTAATCATCAGTTTCGTGCCTTTGACTTGCGCGACAGAAGCAGCAAAGGCTTGAGAGAGAGGAAGAAGACCGGCACTTAGAGCGAGCAGTGGAAGCAGGGATGAAGCGCGCATGGGACTCCTTTATAAATCGAGGATGCAAACCTGAATTTCGTCGTTGTTGAGAGGAGAAACGCTGAGTGAAACGTGAGGGTCAATATGCCAGAGAGGATCTTGTGCCGGCTGATTCCAGCAAGTGTCGGCAGAAGGATGGATCATTTCGTCTTCTGAAATTTCACCCTTCGACAGTTGAGCTGCGCGCACATTTCCGGGAACATTGCTTTCAAAATTTTTGCGACCAGTCGATTTGTACACAGAGCACGCCGTGACAAAAACCAGAAATAGACTGATTGAAAGGAACGAGAATCGTCGCAAGTTCATGATTTGATTGTAGAACTGGCATGCACGAATGAAAAGCCCCAAGTCATCAAAGATGAATTGGGGCTACAAAGGTCTAGGGCAGCTTAGCTTCTCCGATTGTGATCGAGAGAGGCGAAATGCGGCTCGGCCGCTTGCCACTAAAACGGAATATCGTCCGAAGACTGATCGAAGCTTGGTTCTGGACCGAAGTCGTTGAACTGATCGTTCGATGCACCTTGAGAAGACGAGCGCTCAGTTGTTGCTCCGCCACCCAAGAATTGAACCGTGCTGGCCACGATTTCAGTGGAATACTTTTTCTGACCACTGGCTGTGTCTTCCCAGCTGCGAGTTTGCAAACGTCCTTCGACGTAAACTTGTCGGCCCTTCGAAAGATGCTTGGCGCAGTTTTCAGCTTGGCGTCCCCAAACGACAACTCGGTGCCATT
>CBIHPB010000436.1:0-2751 GCA_966211485.1 uncultured Bdellovibrio sp. | reverse complement strand
GTACCTGACCCCAATGACACAGATCGTTTTTGCCAACAAAGGCACACTCGATAAGTACATGGGTGACGCTTTGATGGCTTTCTTCGGCGCACCAATCGTTTTCCCGGATCATGCTAAATATGCATGCAGAACGGCTCTACAAAGCTTGGAAAAACTCAAAGAGCTGCAAAAGGAATTCAAAGCCCAAGGCCTGCCCGAAATCGATATCGGTATCGGCATCAACTCGGCCGAGATGAGCGTCGGCAACATGGGATCGGATATCGTGCGAAGCTATACGGTCATGGGGGATGCCGTGAACTTGGCGTCTCGTCTTGAGGGTATCAACAAGGAATATGGCACGCGCGTCGTGATCTCTCAGTTCACTTATGAAGACGTGAAAGAGTCCTTTACATGCCGCGAGATCGACTGGGTCCGAGTCAAAGGAAAATTGGAACCCGTGCGCATTTTCGAGCTAGTTTGCGAGGGTGCGGCCAAAGATTCCACCGCGTCGCTTCTACAAAATTTTAAGAGTGGTTTTGAGCTTTATCATCAGCGGAAATTCAGCGAAGCTTTAGAGTGTTTTCAGAAGGCCTTAACGGACCAGCCGGGAGACCCCGTTTCAGAACTCTATGTCGAGCGCTGCAACGATTACCTGGCCGAAGCCCCACCAGAAAACTGGGACGGCGTCTACGTCATGAAGACCAAGTAAGCTCGGGATCTTGTCGATCCTGCTCCTGCTTGAAGTCTTCAAGGATCTTCAAGCAGGAAAAAGTAGGAAAAGGGATCGACATCTTGTTGAAGCTGCATTCGCTCTTGTTCATGACTCTGGTTTTGTGGGTGGCCCCGCTGTGGGCCCAAGCACCCCAGCCCGAGCAATCAGCCCTGATCCAAGGCATTAATATCCGTGCCGATTCCATGGACCGCGACACACAGAACGAAACGGTCGATCTCGAAGGCCAAGTTCAGATCATTTATCAAGACCAACATCTCTCCTGCAAAAAAGCGCATATCAACTTGCGAGCTAAAACCATCGATGCCAGCGGTGATGTGCTGCTGACAACTCCGAAGGCCAATCTCGCAGGCCAGCGCGTGATCATGGATTATGAAACCAACACAGGTCTGATCATCGACGGCTACGTGCAATCCGGAAACGTTCTCTTTGAGGGAAGCGTCATCCGAAAACTCAGTGAAGTGGATTATGTGGCCGATGATGCGCGCTACACGACTTGTACGACATGTCCCGAGGCTTGGAGTTTTTCGGGTTCCAAAATCCGCGCTGAAATCGGTGGTTACGCTTATATCAAAAACTCGGTCATGCGCTTTGCTGGCTTTCCAATCCTGTGGTTTCCTTATTTGGCCGTGCCGCTGAAAACAGACCGACAATCCGGACTCCTCACACCATCGTTTGGTATCCGCGGTCTCGGGGGACTGACTTACTCGCAAAGTTATTTCTGGGCGATTTCTCGCAGCACGGACGCAACACTCAATCTGACCAACTACGAATTTCGTGGCCTGAAAACTTTGGGTAACTACCGCTATGTTCTCTCCGAATACAGCAGTGGCGAACTCGACATGGGCTTTTTGAATGACCGGGTCTTTAAAGACGATAGCCGCCTGAATAAATTCCGCATTCCCAATTACAAATCAGAAACCGAAAGCACGCGCCTCCCCCGCCCCGAATTCAGTCGATGGTTTGTTAAGTACAACCATTACTACGATATGCCCGATGGATTTGTTCAGCGCACCCAAGTCAACACCGCCAGCGATCTTCAGTACCCGAATGATTTCCCGCTCGAGACCCAGAACAACGGTGACTCGGCCATGGAATCCCGCGCCTCCGTCACCAAGAACACAAACTCCCAGCACTTCAGCGTCGATGCTTCAATTTACCAAAATCTTTTGCAAAGTGATCCGCTGTCAGGAAATGACTTTGCCGTCCACCGCTTGCCTGAAATCCGCTTCTCGCAAACAACAACTCGCCTTGGAAATTCCGATTTTCTGGCAGCTTTGGATATCAGCTACCAAAATTTCACACGCCCGGGCTCGGCTTGGGACGATGTTACTTTTTACGATAAAGAGCACGATAACAATACGGTCCCCCCGAATGGAATTCGTGACGGAGATGAACCCCTGATCATCGATTCAAATTGCCGCAAACCGGATTGGGAAAAGGATCCAGACTGTTATCCGATTCACGATGGTGCCTTCAATAGCCGAACAGATTTGATTCGCACGGGACAGCGCTTGAATTTAAATCCAACACTGATGTATCCGATTCGCCTTCGCAATCTCGAGATCCTCCCTTCCGTCGGATACCGAGAAACACAATACTATTTTCCGGCGTCCGGCCCCGGAGAAAGCAATCTCAACATCCGTCGCTACTTGCGAACTGATGTCGCAGCCAAAACCACTTTCAGTCGAATCTATGGTGATTTCAGCTCACTTCAATCCGAGCGTATCAAACACGAAGTTCAGCCTGAAATTCAGGCAACAGCAATTCCATGGCTTCATCACCCAAGCCATCAATTTTTCGGACTCAATAACGAAGAAGACACACCTTATCTGACCGGTGGTTACACTGTTTCAGACAATGACTTTGTGAATCCGGGCTCGCTGCATTTTGATTACAATGATCGACTCTACGACCGAAAACTGATCACATTTGCGTTGACCAATAAGCTCACTCGAAAAAATTGGTCCAATGGATCTCCCACCTACCAACAGTTTTTGACCTGGCGACTTGGACAGACCTACGACCTCTATCAGTCCGAA
>CBIHPB010000435.1:0-2753 GCA_966211485.1 uncultured Bdellovibrio sp. | reverse complement strand
CACTTGGGCTAGTGGCCTCTGGTGCTTTCGTATCACCACCGGCAGTTGTGGACGCAGGTTCACGTTTGGTTTCGCCTTTACTATCGCCCTTTTTGTCGCCCGAGTTGTCAGAAGCTTGCTTATCGCCCTTCTTGTCGTCTTTTTTGTCGGCGTCTTTTTTGGGCTCGTCCTTCTTGGTTTCTTCTTTTTTGTCGCTGTCTTTTTTATCTTCTTTTTTCTTATCGTCTTTCTTTTCTTCTTTCTTCTCATCAGAAGCAGGATCGCGCTTGTCGTCCTTCTTTTCATCGCTCTTGTCTTTATCTTTGTCTTTTTTGTCGCCGTCTTTGTTATTGTCGGCTGTGTTTTGGTCTTGTTTTCCGTTCGAAGTGCTATCCGCCTTCGACTCGTTGTTCATTTTGTTCAGATCTTCTTTAGGTACGGCCTTAGGTGCAGACGGAGCTTGTCCTGCACTTGCCGTTGTCATTTGTCCTGCGTTTACGAAAACTGGATTGTTGATCACGCCACCAGGACCTGGTTGTCCAACGGCGACGGAACCAGCGAAGGTAATAATTTGTGCCGTCTTCGAAGCCTGGTTGTAACCCATCATGAAATCGGTACCGCGAACTCCGGCGACCGCAGATGGTGTTTTGATGTTGAACTTGTTCTTATCACCATCGTACTTCTGCTCGACACTGGCGCGAACTTTACCGTACACGACGTTCAGTTCGACGCTTTTGTCTTTGCCATTGTTTTCGTATTTTTCGATGACGATTTTCGAGTCAGGCGAAACGTTGATGACGTTCTTATCTGCCATGACGATCTTGGCTCGCGAATCGGCGCCTGCAGTGATGGTGTCACCAGCGGTTACCTTCTTGCCGACTTTACCGGCTTCAGACTTACCATCTGGTGTGATGACTTTGATGTCGCCTTTGACAACCATCATGATGCCTTCGACGCCGGCGGCGTGCAGGGTGATGGAGAATGCAAAAGCTATTGCAAAACCAACAATCGACTTTAAATAGTTCATAGGAACCTCGAATGTTAAATCAACATGTTACGGATCGGTCATTGGCAGAGCGAACTTGATTTATTCTCAATATGAAAAAGAAAATTTTCGTCTCACAGTGAGACTGGGGTTTTTCGGCGAATTTCTCGGCAGATAGGCCGAGGTCGGGACTTATTTTGAGACTTTTTTATGATGGCCAAATGGATGGTGAGATTCCAGCGTGCGCGCCAACTGATCCACTCCTAAATGCGTGTACTTTTCCGTGGCGGTCAGGCTTTCGTGGCCTAAAAGCTCTTGCAGGGTGCGTAGGTTCGCGCCGCTGGCCAGAAGGTGGGTCGCAAAACTGTGGCGAAGAGCGTGCGGATGAATCGGGCGTAAGAGTCCAGCTTTCACACCGCGACTGCGGATCCATTCGTAAGCTTTGCGGGTCGAAAGAGGCTCGTCACCCCACAGGAATTCATCGTGTGAATGTTTTCGATACACGGAAAGCTCGTTCGCCAGATTCTGTGGAAGCGCGACCAATCTTTCTTTGCCGCCTTTTCCCGAGATGCGAAGCACGCGCTGATTCAGGTCCACATTTTTCCACGCCAGCCCACAGGCCTCACTGACACGCAGGCCGGCTCCGTAAAGTAAAAGAAATAACAAACGCTCTTGCTCGAGATGCTCATTGCTGGCGTCGCGCGAGAAAGACTGCAAAACCGAGATCACTTCGTCGACCGAGATAAAGTTCGGGATCTTCTTTGGCACCTTCGGGCTGTGGACCTGCGAGGCCAGGTCGCGCTCGATGATTCCCTCTCGAAACAGGTAACCAAAAAATGATTTAATGGTGGCGGACTTGCGATTGCGGCTGGCGGGTGACAGGCCTCCCCAGCCCAGTAAGGCAGCCCGAGCTTGGGTCAATAACTCGGCCTCGGGGTCAGCTTTTGATTTTTTTTCATGTGGTTGTGGCTTAAGGAAAGCTTGATGCAAATCCAACCGGTAAGCGCGCAGTGTAAGAGGCGAGCAAGACTCGATATTCTCTAAGTATTTCAAAAACTTATCCATCAATTCATCGATTGGTAAAGTTTTTAAATTGAGCTTCAAGAGTGACATTTTCCGGCCCCAAAGGCTGAAGTTTCTACAGATCTTTGCAAAGTTTTTCTTGTGGAAATTGTAGTTTTACCATATAACACACTGCACAACACGCGACGCATCAATGAGCCGTGGGGGATCAGAGAGAGGCGCAGGTTGGACCCAAAATTTGAAGGACTCAAATATATCAATCGTTGTTGAAAGGTGGCACGTATGTCGAGTGATATGAATTCCCCCATTTTGCCTGCACCGCAGAACTCGCGTCAGGTGATGTGGCAAACTCCTGCTCATCAAATTGTCGAGCAGAAGAGCATCATCTTCAAGTCGGATGTGATGACTCAGTTAATGAAGATGATCGAACGTGTTGCGACTTCCAACGCGAACATCCTGGTTCTTGGAGAGTCCGGCACAGGAAAGGAACTGATCGCCAAAGCGATCCACGAGAAATCCACTCGTAAGAGCAAGCCTTTCGTCGCAATCAACTGCGGCGCGCTTCGCGAAACTCTTTTGGAATCAGAACTTTTCGGACACGAAAAAGGTTCTTTCACTGGTGCCTATCAAAAGAAGATGGGTCTGGCGGAAGCTGCGAACGGCGGAACATTGTTCCTGGATGAAATCGGTGAATTGTCACCTGCCATCCAAGCCAAGCTTTTGCGTTTCATCCAAGAAGGTGAAATCTATCGCGTCGGCGGTAAAG
>CBIHPB010000434.1:0-2774 GCA_966211485.1 uncultured Bdellovibrio sp. | reverse complement strand
AGCTGGGCTACACCCGCTCGGGCAGTATCCTCCGCATCGCTCCTTTGGACAGCATCAAGGGGGAAGAAGAAGATACACTGCGCATGATCGCAGCTCGCAAAGCCCAGGTTCCATTGAAAGTTCGCGTGCTTCCTGTCAGCTATGCGAAGATTGACGATGTCGCCAATCAGGCCAAGAACTTTGTCTCCGAGCGTGGCAAAGTCGTGGGCGATCTGCGCACCAGTTCGCTGATCATCTCAGACCATGATGAAAATATCGAGCGCATGGTGAAACTGGTGGCGGCAATTGACGTGCCTCCGCCGCAGGTTTTGATCGAAGGAAAGATCGTCGAAGCCGGCGATCAGTTCCAGCGTCAGATCGGTATCAACTGGAGTGCCACCGGCCAAGAATCGCGTCTGTTCAACAGCAACAAAATCAAAGGCCGAACTCAGATCGGTATCAATCCAACGGCGACAGGCAGCGGAGTGGCATCGACGGGAAGCTTGAATTTCACATTGGGAACCATCGACGTTTTGGGAGATCTCTCGGCCACGCTGGCACTTTACGAGCAGCAAAGCGCCGTCAAGGTCCTCTCTTCTCCTCGCATCGTGACCTTGCACAACGAGGCCGCCGAGATCAATCAGTCGATCCAGATTCCAATTGTCACGGAAACAGCGTCAGCAGCCGGGGCCGCTCCTCAGCGACAAGTTTCCTATAAAGACGTCGCTCTGAAGCTGGGGGTCACGCCTCAAATTACCAACGATGCATCGGTCATTATGACGGTGGATGTGAAACGTGAATTCGTTGGCAGCGTGGTGGATCAAGCGTCTCAAGCTCGTCCGGTGAACTCGCGCTCGGCGAAAACGAAAGTCATGGTTCGCAATTCACAGACAGCGGTCATCGGTGGAATCTACCAGTCCGATCAAACAATGGGTGAAGCGAAAGTCCCATGGGTCGGAGACATTCCGATTTTGGGATGGCTGTTTAAAAACCGCAACTCTGACAGCAGCAAAAACGAATTGCTGATCTTCCTGACGCCGCGAATTTTGGGACAGGCCGACAGCCAGTCCATTCACGCCAACGTACCAACAGGGGAGTTTTAAGTGATTTCATTTTCAAAACTCTTTCTGACATTGATCGCTTTGGGATTTCTCAGCTGCAGTAAAAACGGCGAAGAAAGCAGTGATTTCTCGCTCAGCGTGGGCCCTGAAGCTCCGTTTATTCTTCCTGTCGGTTTGAGAAGCTGCAAAGCCCAGAATGAATCTTCGACAACGACCGATTTGGGAGCCAACACGACCGAGTACACTCGCTTTGCCTATAAGTGGGCGGGTGCCGGAACCTACACGATGAGCGCCATTATCATCCGATTTACCAGTGGCCTTCTCAGCGGCGGAAAATACGAATGCACATTGGCAGGAGACGAGCTGGCTCTGATCCTACCAGCGGATGGACGGGTTCTCAGTCCGGGTGAAACCGATGAGAAAAATGCCAGATGCCCTATTCGCTGTGGTGGAATCAAGGTGACCTCAGGAGTGCAAAGCGCAACAATTCCTGGCCGCCTGAAAGTGATCGGAATCGAAACAGACTCCGACGGAAACTCCCGACCAGTGATTACCGAAACCGACGTCGGCCTCACCTACGAAAAGTTTTAAATCACATAAGATGGCGGACTTAGACGCAACATTCGGGGCTTGAATGTTGCGCCACGGGTCATTAGGCTCCGCCGAATGGACCTCTTCTCCAGCATTTCCAGCGAAAATCTTCCCGGCACACCACTCGCGGAAAAACTTCGTCCGAAATCTCGGGCACAGTTGCTGGGGCAGCCACAAGTGCTTCAACAAATTGATCGCTATGTTCGCTCAGGCTTCTTGCCGAGCCTTATTTTTTGGGGTCCTCCGGGGACCGGCAAGACGACATTGGCGCAGGCCCTGGCCGCTGATTTCAAGGCCGAGTTCGTTGCCATCAATGCCGTCGAGTCCGGAGCCAAAGCTCTGAAAGAAATCGGCGAAGCGGCCCGCATGCGACGCTTGCAATATCAGACGCAGACCATTTTGTTTGTCGACGAGATCCACCGTTTCAACAAAGCTCAGCAGGACGTGCTCCTGCCGTTTGTGGAAAAAGGTGACCTGATCCTGATCGGCGCGACCACCGAAAATCCCAGTTACGAACTCAACCGGGCTTTGCTCAGCCGTTGCCGTCTGATCGTCTTCAACCGCCACGACGACAAATCTCTCGGTGAGATTTTCGCCAATGCATTTCAGGTCGAATTTCCAAACAAGCCATTGTCCGAACTGTTGACCGAATCGGCCCAGGCTCTGGTTCTGCAAAAGGCGGACGGGGATGCACGAAGACTTTTGATTGCCGTGGAAGAGATTGCCGTCTCGATCAAGTCTCATTCTGAAAAAACCGGAATTCTTTCGGACGAGGATATTCAAACCATTCTCGGCTCGACGCCAATTGGTTACGACCGTCAGTCTGATCAACACTACGACGTGATTTCAGCGTTCATCAAATCCATCCGGGGCAGCGATACCGATGCGGCTCTCTATTACCTGGCCCGCATGCTCAAGGGCGGAGAGGATCCTGTTTTCATCGCCCGCCGCTTGGTGATTCTCGCCTCAGAAGATGTTGGAAATGCAGATCCAAGAGCCATCCAGGTCGCCATCGCCGGAGCCCAAGCTGTCGAGCTGATCGGTCTTCCAGAGGGAGCCATCAATCTCGCGCAAGTGGTGACCTACATGGCTTCGGCTCCGAAATCGAACCGCTCCTACATGGCTCTCAAGGCCGCCCAAGAT
>CBIHPB010000433.1:0-2789 GCA_966211485.1 uncultured Bdellovibrio sp. | reverse complement strand
CATAAACCCACTGGTGCCCGGTCCTTTGAAAGGACCTTCCATCCACATATTGTGGGTTCCCATCTCGCGAAAGAGATGAAAAAAGTGGCCATTGAGCTGGCGTGAAGAAATTGTCTTCAGCTTTGGCGACAGCAGCCGGATGTCATCCAGCAGGTAAACCCGGCCGATTGTGTAGTGGTAAACGCGCTGTATCTGAGTGGGACGATGTGGCAGTTTGCGTGCATTCATACAGAGCTATCAAAGCAAGTCCAATGCCCCTTGCGACTGACAACCTAACGCTTCCCATTTGGCCGTTTCCACCTCACAGGTGCGGGCTTTTGACACCTGTCCTGAAACTTCTCGACGGTTTGCAGGGACCATCTCATTTTGAGACAAATGATCTCAAAGAAAACCTTAACTTTGTTGATTGATTCCTCATTTGCTTACAGCGAACAAAGTCGTTAACGTTAAAGGAATCGCCGTGTTGAGAAGTATTTGCTGCTTCCTCTTTTTGGGAATCGCTCTTTCAGTCATTGGCGTCCAGGCCAAGGATCTGCCACGCCCGCCGTCTGAAGCTCGCATCGCCATGGGACTTTCAAAGCCTCCTTATATCGACCAAGAATTTGAAAGCGGGCTTGAATGCGACATTATCCGGGAATCCCTGAAAGCCGTCGGGATTTTATTCAAACCAAACTTTGTATCTTTAAACCGCGGCGAAATTTTATTTAAAACAAATCAAGTCGATGGCGTGATCAACAAACACACGGGTCTTTTGCAAGGCTTTCCCTCGGATCCTTATATCGAGTATCACAACACCGCGGCCTCCTTAAGCTCGCGAAACATTTCCATTCAGAAAACAAGTGACCTTCAAGGATATTCCGTCAGCGCTTTTCAAACAGCGAAGAGTCTTCTGGGGCCCGACTTCAAAGCCATGGCCGAAAAAAATCCAAGATACTTTGAGGTGGCCGATCAGCAGGCTCAAGTCGAGCAACTGCTTCGCAAACGGGCGGATGTCATCATTGGCGATGTTTTGATTTTCAAATATTATCAGCGGAAATTAAAAAACACTTATCACCTGGATGACGAGATGGTGCTGCATGATCTCTTTCCCGCAAGCTCCTATGTCATCATGTTTCAGACCGAAGAGCTGCGCGATGCCTTCAACAAAGGACTTGCGATCATTCGAAAAAACAAAACTTACGCTGGACTGATCAGCAAGTACACTCAAACCCCCAATTCCCCTATGAAACCGAAGTCTTTAAAAAAGAAGAACTAATTATCTCAAATTGAGAATCTCACCAAGTTTCATCAAGAGACACCCGGACCTCGCCGATAAGCTGGTATGGAGCAAAAACTCAAGTCCGTTCCACAAAAAGCTGATGTCTACGAACTTCGAAGCGAGCGTTCGGGCGTGGGCGGATTTTTTGAAAACACTTTGCGGAAATTTCAGATCTTCGGCCATTTGATTTTAGTCGCTCCTCTGTATTTGATCGCCAGCAGCTGCTTGGGTCTGGCCGTCGTCCCAGGATTTTATCTTTACCAGTGGGCTGATAGCTTCAGTCAGGGCTGGTCCGAGATGGGCCGATTTTGGATGTTGGGCACGAGCCTGGGTGCTGGGTACTTTGTGTATGGTTTTATGATGATCTGGATCGCCCCGGCTTTGAACTTTGTCATGCGGGCCAAGCTTCACGACTGGCGAGGTCCATATTACTCACTCCCAGCCGTTCGCTGGTACATCCACAATGGCCTGACTTATCTTGTTCGCTATACGTTTTTGGAATTTGTCACGCCGACTCCGTTTAATCTTTTTTTCTATCGAATGATGGGAATGAAAATCGGCAGCGGCACGATTATCAACACGACTCATCTGTCGGATCCCTCATTGATTGAAATGGGCCGCAAGGTCACCTTGGGTGGTAGCGTTGCCATTGTCGCTCACTATGGCCAGGGCGGATACTTGGTCCTCGCTCCGGTGAAAATCGGCGACAAGGCCACCATCGGACTGCGTGCAATTATCATGGGTGGAGTGGACATCGGGGCAGAGGCGAAGATCTTACCTGGCTCGGTTGTTCTGCCAAAGACAAAGGTTCCAGCAGGCGAAACCTGGGGTGGAGTGCCCGCCCGTCGGATCGATCCCCTGGAACTGAAGAAAGTCGCTTAACAAACTCCTCTTTTCTCGCCTGTCTCCAGAAATGCCCCAGAAATCTTCAAGATTTGATGATTTTTGGAACTCTTTAGGAACTTGTTAAATATCACCAACATTTTCTTCCAACAAAGTCCGGCTGCGGTCCGTCTTGCTTGCATCGAATTGAGTTTTTAAAAACTCCTCCTATAATTAATCAAATCGGAGGAGTGACGATGAGCCTAACCACAACATTTCGATTCAGCATCCTCTGCCTGAGTTTATTCGCGACTTCTCTTTCGCTGGCCACTGACAACTGCACAAGCTCAAAGAAGACCGCTGTTTGCAACGAAGACGCTGTCAAAGAGCGTGTCGAGTGGGCCTGCAAACTGGTGGAAACAAAGGGCCGTGCCGCTTTGCCAGAAATCAATGTCATGCGATACGAATGTTGTGGCGAGCCCAACTATGTTTGGATCAACGACATGTCACCGAAGATGATCATTCATCCGATCAAGCGAGAGTTGAATGATCAGGACCTGTCCAAGAGCAAAGATCCAAAAGGCAAGTTTTTATTTGTTGAGTTCGTTAACGCAGTGAAAAAGACGCCATCAGGTGCATGGGTTGAATACATGTGGACCAAGTTCGGAGAGAAAGAGCCGACTCCGAAAAAATCTTGGGTGAAGAAATG
>CBIHPB010000432.1:0-2853 GCA_966211485.1 uncultured Bdellovibrio sp. | reverse complement strand
TGCGACCCTCTGGTCCCAAACCAGATGCGCTACCAAACTGCGCTACTCCCCGACGTCCAAAGAAGAGCAGCGAGAATAGTCTTTTCACCGGAAATTTGTCAATTTCGAGAATTTAACGCGGACTCACATTGTCGAAGATACAGAAGCTTCGTACACTCAAAGGTCTATGCTTGATCGAATTCCTCGTCCCTTGCTGGTTTTTGCCGTTCTTTTAATCGGGGTCGGCATGTTGTTTGTGATCCAAAAGCCACATTCCGTCTGCGACAACCAGTTGGTGCTGTTTAAGGAGGCACAGGCTGGAACCCTGTACCCTCGAGTGGTCAAAGCCAACTCGCAGCGGCCGGCAATCTTTCCGCGCCTTTTGGATAACTGCAAGATCGGCAACAGTCCCGGCGCTTGCTTCGAGCTGTTTACAAGCCTTCGCAAGTTTTTGCGCGATCTCAATGGCTCGCCACAAGAGTGCCTGGTGCCCTTTGGTGAAGTTCCTGAAGTTCGCAGTGCCTTGACGAAGGGGAGTGAGTTATTGGTGATGTTGGCCTGGGGGGCGCAACCGCCGGATCCTTTGTCCAAGCTGGGTTGGCTGGAGACATTGGATCTGTCGTTGTACTGCCAGCTAAAATCGGCCTACCTGAAAGTGTATGGATCTGAAGCCTGGGATCAATTCCGTCAGGCCACTCAGGCCAAGCTTCCGGGAGAGGCTGAGCAGATGAAAGATGGCCAATGTGTGAATTGCGAGAATCTGAAGCGGGCTCCGGCCGTCTTAACAGCCGAGGAGATTTGGACTCGAAGCCTATTTTCCCTTCGCTGTGATCAGTTCAATTAGATGCTGACCAGCTCGAGCTGCTCCCATTTTCCCTTTTTCGAAACTTTGCCTTTGAAGATGAAATCGTGATCGTCTTTGGATTGGATGCGGTATTCGCTGGAACGCTCGCGAACCAGTGTCCAATCCTTTGGGTTCAAGCCGAAAGAGATCAGCTCTTTTGAAAGAGTTTCGTTCTGTTTATTTTGATCAAGAATGTAAAGCATATTGCCCCCGTGTGTTTCGTTTGTTGCCAGAGCCCTATTTCAAGGCCTGGGCCACTAGGTGCCGATCTGTAATGCAGCCAATTCGAGCTGAGATCCGCAGGTCGCGTTGGAATTGGACGAGCGTCCGAAATTGTGGAAAATGAAGGATATGAAGAAACGAAATCGATTCCGTAATTATATGTCGATCGAAGCGGTGGTCATCTTGCTGGTTCTTGCGACCTTCAAAGTGGTCCCCGATAAAAAGATCGCAAGTCTGATCACGAGCTTTTTCTTTATCGCCAGTTCGGTTGGAATTCTGATGTGGGAAATGAAGTATCCCGGCTACAAGAAGCGAATCTCGTTTTGGGGAGTGATCGGATTTCTATTACTGAGTGCGCTGCCGATTTTTCTAATGCGAGTGTTGAACTGGAATCTTTCATTCGAGGAAATCCAGTTTGCCGGCATTTCAGGAGCTGAAATGCACAAGCTATCGACTTATGTTTTCTTTTTGCTGATGATCTGCTTTTTCGTGGATTCGTATCTGGAGACACTCAAAGAGCGCGGTCAGGGAGATCGGGTTTAGTCTCTCACAAATCAGTCATTACAAATGCAAAAAGCCGAATTTTCATTCGGCTTTCTGATCCATTGGCGAACCTTTGGTTCGACCTCTTCTCAAGAAAGATTCAAAATCTAATTAGATTTCGAAAGGAACTGGAGAAACAGTGTCAGAGCGGTGGAAACCGTCAAAAGCTGACATACCGTTTGGCAGCAGAGCCAAGTTGCGAGCCTTTTTAACAGCTGCCGCGACTTGCTTCTGTTGAGCCAGGCTCAGTTTTGCAATTCGAGCGGGAGTGATCTTGCCGCCATCGCTGATGAAGCGAGTGAGGCTCATTGGATCTTTATAATCAAAGAGGTGATCGCCGCTGAATTCCTGTCGGTATTTGCTACGTGAAGTCTTTTTCATCTGAATTCGTCCTTTTCCATTCTCTAACAAGCACAAAATAACGAGCTCATCGGTATACTTGAAATTGCTGTTGCCAACAAGCTTCTTTTTGGATACTTAGTTCGACCTACGCGATAATTCAAGCCTCAGATGCGGAAATTAGGCGATTGAAGCTTTATTAGGCATTGTGAGTAGAGGAGATTTCAGATGAGCCGATGCGAAGTAACTGGTAAGGGCCCCGTTGTTAAGAACTTGGTGAGCCACTCGAACATCAAAACAAAATCAACGGCAATGCCAAATGTGCAGTTAAAGCGCATATTTAGCCGCATCCTGAACCAAATGGTTCGTCTGCAAATCGCGACCAGCGCGATTCGCGACATGGAGCACATGGGTGGCTTCGACACATTTATTTTGAACCAAGACGACAAAGTTCTTTCTAAGCGAGCTTTGGAAGTGAAAAACCGCATCCGCCGTAAGATGGCCGCTAAGAAAAAGAAGTAAGAGGATCCCATGGCAGCAAAACTGAAAATCCGCAAAGGCTCGACCGTTCAAGTAATCGCAGGACAAGACAAAGGCAAAAAAGGCACTGTTTTGGCTGTTGATTCAGTTAAAATGAAAATCAAAGTTCAGGGCGTGAAAGTGATGACTCACTTCGATAAAAAAGACGGTCTGAAGCAAGTTGAAGGCTTTTTTGACTATTCAAACGTAAAGCTTCTGGAAGCTGCTGCAGCTACTAAAGGTGGCAAAAAAGCGGCTGGCAAAAAGAAATCTGCAAGCAAAACTGCTTAATTGATTTCACTCAAATCTGTGAATGGAAAGGCTCTGGGAAACCGGGGCCTTTTTTTATTTCCTGATCATGGAGTGTCTGCATCCTGCCAATCGGGGCTATCGCTCCCCGAACCCGC
>CBIHPB010000431.1:0-2887 GCA_966211485.1 uncultured Bdellovibrio sp. | reverse complement strand
CGATGCCCTCTTTCAGGCGATCGATTTTTGCCAAGTGTTCTTTCCAGCGCTGGTCGATGCTTTGAAGCAGAACCATTTTTTGGATTTGCGCAAAGAACTGGCCGAGATTTGCTTTTTGTTTGTCGTAAACATCCTTCACCGCTTTGCTGACAGTGTTGGTGATGATTTCACCATCCAAGTGCGGGAAGCTGGCGAAATCAATGCGAAGACCGAACTGCTGAGTCAGCGCCGTGTTCAAGGCATCGAGATTCCACTCTTCTTTTTTCGCTTCAACCGGAACATGCGCATCCAAAATGTTTGAAGTCACATCGCCCATGAAATCCAACATCGTGCGATCGACGTTTTCACCGTTCATGATCTGCTTTCGCATGCCATAGATGATTGTGCGCTGTTGGTTCATGACGTTGTCGTAATCCAACAAATGCTTACGAATATCGAAGTTGTGACCTTCGACTTTGCGTTGCGCGCCTTCGATGGATTTCGAAACCATGCGGGCCATGATGGGCTCATCATCGGGAACGTTCATGCGGTCCATGATTCTTTGAATCATCTCGCCGTTGAAAATCCGCATCAGATTGTCTTCCAAAGACAGATAGAATCGCGATTCGCCCGGATCCCCTTGACGGCCGGAACGACCGCGCAGCTGATTGTCGATACGACGAGATTCGTGGCGCTCGGTTCCGATGATGTAAAGACCACCGGCCTCCAAGACCATTGGCTTTTCAGCGTCAGTTTGCATTTTGAATTTCGAGTTAGCTTCGTCGTACTCGGGACCGACATCGGTTCCAGTTGTCCGCTTCGCCATGATCTCGGCATTTCCGCCAAGAACGATATCGGTTCCACGACCGGCCATATTGGTGGCAATCGTGATCGCACCTTTGCGGCCCGCTTGCGCGATGATTTCGGCTTCACGCTCGTGCGCTTTCGCGTTCAAGACATCGTGACGAACGCCTTCACGTTTCAAAGCCGCTGACAGCAATTCTGATTTCTCGATGCTGGCCGTACCGATCAGAACCGGCTGGCCCTTTTCGTGACGAACCTTGATATCTTCGATGATGGCTTTGAATTTTCCTTTTTCCGATTTGTAAACCACATCGTCTTGATCCATACGCTTGATCGGACGATTGGTCGGAATCACGGAGACATCGAGATTGTAGATCTTTTTAAATTCCACCGCTTCGGTATCCGCCGTACCGGTCATGCCGGCCAGTTTGGAATACATCTTGAAGAAGTTCTGGAACGTGATGGTCGCCAAAGTTTGGTTTTCGTTCTTAACTTCGACGCCTTCTTTCGCTTCGATCGCTTGATGAAGACCGTCCGACCAGCGGCGACCCGGCATCAGACGGCCGGTGAATTCGTCGACGATGACGACTTCGCCGTTTTGGATCATGTACTCGACATCCAAACGGTAGAGATAGTGCGCTTTCAAGCCCTGGTAGATGTGATGCAAAAGTTCAATGTGCTGAGGATCGTAAAGATTTTCGATTCCCAAAAGCTCTTCAACTTTCGAATTTCCTTCTTCTGTCAAAGAGGCGGTCTTGGTTTTTTCTTCCATCGTGAAGTGCACGTCACGCTTCAAATGCGGAATGATCTTGTTCACGGTGTAGTACTTGTCTGTCGATGCTTCCGCAGGACCTGAGATAATCAGCGGCGTACGAGCTTCGTCGATCAGGATCGAGTCGCACTCGTCCACGATCGCGTAGTGGTGTTCGCGCTGAACCATATCGGCCAAATCGAACTTCATGTTGTCGCGAAGATAATCGAAACCCAATTCGTTGTTGGTCGCGTAAGTGATATCAGCGGCATAGGCATCCCGGCGCTGTTGATCGGTCAGATCATGAACGATGATACCAACTGAAAGACCGAGCCAAGTGTACAAGCGGCCCATCCATTCGGCGTCACGACGAACGAGGTAATCATTTACGGATACGACATGCACGCCACGACCTGTGAGCGCGTTCAAGTAAACAGGCAAAGTCGCAACCAATGTTTTACCTTCACCCGTACGCATCTCGGCGATGCTTCCACGGTTCAAGATGTAACCACCGATCATCTGCACGTCATAGTGGCGCATGCCCAAGACGCGTTTCGAAGCTTCACGGCAAACCGCGAAAGCTTCTGGCAAGATGTCATGAACGGTTTCGCCGTTCTTCAGTCGTTTTTGAAATTCCGGAGTCTTTGCTTTCAGCTCAGCATCTGACAAAGCCTGCATGGCAGGTTCCAAAGCCGCGATTTTGTTGATCACGGGCTGGATCGATTTCATTTCACGTTCGTGTTTAGTTCCAAAGATTTTGCGCAAGACGAATTGAATCATAGTCTTAGGAGTCTAGACGCCACGAGCCTGATGATCAAGGCGATCCGAGTCTAGATGGACTCGATCAGACCTGAGTATTTTTCGGACAATCTGACCTGTCGAATGGCCTCATAGAGCACAACGGTGACCGCAGTCGCCACATTCAGACTGCGAATGGGGCCGAGCATGGGAATTTTCAGCAGCTGCTCAGGATTTCGACGCAATAGGTCTTCATCTAGCCCTTTGGTCTCCTTGCCAAACACAAACCAATCCCCAGGTTCAAACTTGGCTTCGAAATAACTGCGCTCGGCCTTGGTGGTAAAATAGAAAACCCGCTTGGGATTTGCCAGTTGTTTTTCCCAATCTTCAAAGCGCTCGTGATGGGTCCAACTGAGGTGCTGCCAATAGTCCAGTCCGGCCCGCTTGAGATTGCTATCGGTGATCCGGAAGCCCAATTTGCCAACCAAATGCAAATCCGACCGAGTGCCCACACAGGTGCGGCCGATGTTTCCGGTATTTTGCGGAATCTCGGGCTCGATCAGCGCCACATGAAAAAGCGGCGGTTCGACAAGCTTGGGATCATTCCCTTTCAAA
>CBIHPB010000430.1:0-2890 GCA_966211485.1 uncultured Bdellovibrio sp. | reverse complement strand
GTTCTCGACAATCAGATGCTGACGAAACTTTACCTCGCTCGCAAGGGGATGGAAGTGCAGTTTGCGCAGAACGGTGCCGAGGGCGTGCAGAAAGCTTTGGAGAATGATTTCGATTTGATCTTGATGGATATGCAGATGCCGGTGATGGATGGCTACACGGCCACCAAACAGCTGCGAGACAAAGGTTATCAAAAACCGATCATCGCCCTGACGGCGCACGCGATGAAAGAAGATCGCGAGCGCTGCCTTCAGTCCGGTTGCGACGATTATCTGACGAAGCCGTTGGATGCGAATATTCTTTACGGCGTCATTTCGAAAAATCTGGGGAAGATTCATGTCGAACCGCCGCCTCCAGCTTTAGGTGAAGCCCCGGTCGAGGCTTCACCGTAAATCTGAGACGTCACCTTAAATTTGAGGCTTCGCCTTAAAGGGGCGTTTGATTTTCTAAAGCGGAGCCAGCGTCATGAAACTGAGGCGGAAGCTAGAGTCAGGACGCATGCAGTGACCTGGTGTTACCAGATTCTGCATTTCAAAACTGTCTTTGGTTTCGTCGAAGATCTGGTTCATCAGCGCACAATTGTCAAAGCTACGAATGTTGACTTGTTTCCAATCAGCGGAAACCGTTGCTGTGTCTCCAGAGGCCGGAAGTTGCAAGGTTGAATAGCTCATGGTGATATAGGCATTCCAGGCTGTGCTTGGCAGAGCCCAGTCAATGCCGCCTTGGCATTGCACCTGAATGTTTGCGGCTCCCATTTGCATCAGTTGCTGTTCGATAACCATTTCGGCGTTGTCGCAGTCGTAATAGACTTTGTGTCCAGCCCCGAAATTGGAATTGAGAGCAAAATCTTTTTGGTGGTTGGTCCAAGCTGCGGGAACCGCCGCTTGGGCAGAGGCAAATTGCAGAAACAGAGAGAAAAACAGAATCACGGTTTTCACTGAAACCTCCTTTTGTCGCAAAAACGTATCAAGTTTTCGGAAACAGAAAAAGAAATTCAGCAGGCGCATCGCACGAGATCTCGATCGAATTAATAATCATTCGTGAAGAATGCAGAGCCATCCTGTCAAAGTGATAAAGATCAGAAATTTTTTGATTGTATTTTGGATTTCCGTAGCGCGAATCGCCGATCAGGGCACGGCCGTGCAAGGCACAGTGTTTGCGAATCTGATGCTGACGACCGGTGTGAATCTGAAACTCGGCCCAAGAAAAATAATCCGACTGACGAAGCAGCTTGAAAGATGTTTCGCAAGGTTTGCGATCGGCTGCAATGCCGGCCGGATTTTTTCCACCCTCGGCTTTGTCACTGAGCGGATCATTCCAGGTTCCTGATTGTGGAATTTTTCCGGCGACCACGCCTTGATAGAATTTCAACACACTTCGAGACTGAAACTGTGACGCCAGCTCAGCCGCTGCTGCTGATTGCAGCGCTAGGATTTGGATGCCGCTGGTCTCTTTATCCAGGCGATGCACTGGCAAAATTTCGCTGAGATTCTCTTGTGCTTTCAGAGCTTTCAAAAGATGGAACGGGTCTTCATCATTGTGCACAGACAGTCCCGTCGGCTTGTTGACGGACAGCCAGGTTTCGGTGCGATGAAGAATCGGAATTCTTCCGAATTGGGTCATATCTTGATCCTCTGAAGTGGAAAGGCGATAATTGCGGAATATGTCACAACTTTTCACTCCGATTCAACGTCGCAGTTTGAATATTAAAAACCGTGTTTTCGTTTCACCGATGTGTCAGTACTCGGCGGTCGAAGGAGTGGCTCAGGACTGGCATTTGGTACACCTGGGCGGATTTGCCAAAGGCGGAGCAGGGCTGGTGATGGCGGAAGCCACGGCGGTTTCACCTGAAGGCCGGATCTCGCCGGATGATTTGGGCATCTGGAGTGACAAGCATGCCGAGGCGCTGAAGCCCGTGGTAAAGTTTCTGCATTCGCAGTCGGCGGTCAGCGCGATTCAACTGGCGCATGCAGGCCGCAAAGCCGGCACCGCCTCACCTTGGAAGGGCGGGAAGCCAGTGCCGGTGGAAAATGGCGGCTGGATTCCAGTAGGTCCCACAGCAGTGGCCTACAAAGCTGGGTATCACACTCCCAAAGAAATGACCGAAGCTGATTTGCAGAAAGTCGAAAATGATTTTGTACAGGCGACCCATCGCGCCCGCGCGGCTGGATTTCAAGTCGTTGAAGTTCATATGGCGCATGGATATTTGTTTCACGAATTTTTGTCGCCTCTGTCGAATCACCGTAAAGATGCCTACGGTGGATCTTTAGAAAATCGCATGCGATTTCCGCTGCGTGTTTTCGAAAAGGTTCGCGCCCTTTGGCCGCAGGATCTTCCGGTCTTTGTTCGGATCTCGGCAACAGACTGGGTAGAAGGTGGCTGGGACATCCGGCAAAGTGTGCAATTTTCAGCCGAACTCAAAAAACGCGGTGCTGATTTGATCGATGTTTCCACCGGCGGACTGTCCCCGGATCAGAAGATCGAGGCCAAACCTCTTTTCCAAGTGCCTTTCGCTGATGAAATTCGAAAACAAGTTCAAATTCCGACAGGTGCGGTGGGCTTGATCACAGAGGCCGATGAGGCCGAAGGCATTCTGAAATCCGGGAAAGCGGATGCGATCTTTATCGCGCGCGAGTTTTTGCGAGATCCGCACTGGCCACTGCGGGCGGCTCAGCAGTTGAAGGCCAAGATTCAGTGGCCTGTTCAGTATGAAAGGGCCAAGCCATATGACTTATGATTCTAATCAATTTGCGAAAGGCAAGCGAGCGCTTTCCAAAGACGCTTCGATCAAAGCTTTGTTCGGCCGGCATAAAAAGTTAAGCTTCACTCCGAAAATGGAGCGCTCGCCATTTGAAAGCCTGGTGCGGGCGATTGCTCATCAGCAGTTGCATG
>CBIHPB010000429.1:0-2895 GCA_966211485.1 uncultured Bdellovibrio sp. | reverse complement strand
GTCGGTCGAAAGCGCAATCAACTCGTCAAGTTCGGGCGAGTAACCTTTTTGAATCAAATGCCCCTGACGAATCTGCAGTGGCGGATCTTCAACCAAAGTTCGAGTGATCTCTTGAGCAAGTGTTCGCAGATGCAAATAATTTTCCGCGTGACCTGCAATTTCCAAAGCGGAAAGCCCAGCTTCAATCGAAGCGGCAAGCGCGAGCAAATCACGACCATTGCACTGTGGTTGAGAAATTTTCCCAAGCCGTCGTTCAATATCACCCATTTGCGAAAGCACTTCACGCAAAGCTTTTAGTTTCCCTGGATCCTGAACCCATTTCTGAATTCGCTCTTGCCGTTCGGTGATTTCACCCACATTGGTGAGCGGAAACAAAAGCCACTGGCGAAGCGCACGCGCACCTGCTGAAGATTTGGTGCGATCGATGGCTTCGAACAAAGAGCCCGAGCCTTCACCTTTGTAGGTCGCAAAAACTTCCAGATGTCGCAGCACGGTTGGAGAAAGATCCAATCGGTGATGCAAAGATCGCTTTTCAAATGGCATCAATGTTTGCAAAGACTCGGCACCACCAAGGCTTTGCACGTAACTAAGAAGTCTTCGCGCAGCCACAGGCCATATTTGAGCGACCTCTCGCTCGTCCAGCCCCGCGTGCCGACTGACAAGTCCGTGGAAAGGAGCGCTTTCAGCTTCTGGCGCCAACAAAAGCTCGGCAATCGGCAGCAGTCCCAAAAGTCGTTTCACATCGGCTGCTTGCAAATCTTCAAAATAAAAACTTTCACCCGTGCTTGTTTCCACACAGGCCAAGACCGACGAATCCAAACAAGCGAGATAATTGCTCATGCTTGTTTCCAAAGTCTCGGGATCGTAAACCATTCCAGGTGTCAGAACTCGGGTCACCGCACGTTTGACGATGCCCTTGGCAGTTTTTGGATCTTCGATTTGATCGCAGATTGCGACTTTCAGGCCATGCTTTAAAAGTTTATTGATGGGTCCCGCAACCGAGTGATGAGGCATTCCGCACATCGGAGTTTCATCTTCGGATTTTTTATTTCTTTGCGTCAGCGCGATTCCCAGAATGGGTGCCGCTTTCTTGGCGTCGTCAAAAAACATTTCAAAGAAATCACCCATGCGAAACAGTAAAATCTTGTCCTCGTGGGCGGACTTAATATCCCAATATTGGCGCATCAATGGAGTCATCTCAGTAACTAAAAACAAGGTGGGCTTGGGGTCAATTGAAACTGCCAAAGCCATGCAGTGATGCATAAAGACGTGCTTGAATTTAAGGCAGAACAAAATCACATAAGCCCTTGAACTGGATCGACTTTTTAGTTTCTAATTACTTATGAACCATTTGGCTCCTTTGATTCACGACCTGGCAACAATTCTAATCACGGCGGCGGTGACTTCGCTCGTGTTCAAAACGCTCAAACAGCCGGTGATTTTGGGCTACATGGTCGCAGGCCTTCTGGTCGGCCCCCACACCAAAATTTTCCCCACCGTGACCGAAATTCAAAGCATCAATGTCTGGGCCGAAATGGGCATGATTTTTATGCTCTTCGCACTGGGAATCGAATTTAGCTTCCGAAAGCTTGCGCAATTAGGGCCGACCGTTTTGATCGCTGGCGTGTTTGAACTTTCGGCTATGTGCTTGATGGGCTTTATTGTTGGCCAGCTTTTAGGTTGGAATGGCCTGCAAAGTTTTTTCCTGGGTGCTATGTTTTCGATTTCTTCAACCAGTATCATCTACAAAGCCTTTGATGAATTTCGCCTGAAACAGAAAAAATTCGCGCAGATGGTGTTTGGAATTCTGGTGGTTGAAGATTTGATGGCGGTTTTACTGATCGTCTTACTGACCACCATTGGACTGTCCCGCCAGTTTCAAGGCAGCGAACTTGCCTGGACCACAGGTAAACTTGTTTTCTATCTGGCACTTTGGCTGATCGTGGGGTTGTTTGCGATTCCAATCATTCTTCGCAGTGTGAAAAAACATCTCTCGGATGAAACAATGCTAATTGTGGCCGTCGCCCTTTGCCTGATCATGGTCGTCGCCGCCAACCAAGTGGGATTCTCTTCCGCTTTGGGCGCCTTTATTATGGGCTCGATCCTTGGCGAAACGGAAGAGAAAGAGAAAATCGAAAAAATCTTTCAGCCCGTGCGCGATCTTTTCTCGGCAATTTTCTTTGTCTCGGTTGGAATGCTGATCAATCCGGACGCCTTGGTCGAGCATGCCGGCATCATCCTTCTTTTCACCGTCGTTATTATCACCGGCAAGATCTATTACAATGTGATCGGCGGACTGATTGCGGGACAAAATATCCAGACTGCCATCCCGACCGGTATTAGTCTTGCGCAAATTGGTGAGTTCTCATTTATTATCGCAGGTCTTGGCATGACGTTGAAAGTAACCGATGAATCTCTCTATTCCATCATCGTCGCCGTCTCAGCGGTCACCGCTTTCACAACGCCTTATCTGGTGCGCTCGCGCGAGAAACTTTCTCAGCAGATCGAGAAGATGATTCCTCTGAGGGTCCAGACGTTCCTTGGCAAGTACCTGCAGTTCTCGTACATCGTTCGCGCTCGGCCGGAATGGCAGCTTTTAATCCGCACTTACGCTTTGAAAATTGTCAGCAACGCGGTTTTGATTGTGGCGATTTTTCTTCTCTGCTCAAGACTTTTGTATCCGATGATGCTTCAGCATTTTGACACGATCAATATGGCCCAGATCTCAACATTCCTCACGGCCCTGATTCTGGCCAGCCCTTTTCTTTGGGGCATGATCTTTTCGCACTCGCATGACAAACGGGTTCGCACTGTGATCTTGGGGCAGCTCTCGGATCGCTCGCGCCGCGTTTTGTTTTTAATTCGATTGGCACTCGCGCAATTGCTGCTGGCGAT
>CBIHPB010000428.1:0-2924 GCA_966211485.1 uncultured Bdellovibrio sp. | reverse complement strand
CTTTATACCGAACCGCCGCCAGCGCCAGCAGCTTTGTCAGCCTCGAAAACCAAGAATCCCGCGGCATCCACATGAGCCGCCTGTTCAAAGATCTGCAAGATCGTCTGACCAAATCAGCTTTGGAATTCCCGCTCATGGGAGAAATTCTCGAGCAGTTTTTGCTGACGCATGAGGGGCTTTCGCAAAACGCGCGCCTCGAAATCGATTTCCAAGCGCTGGTCGAGCGAAACGCTCTGAAATCTGACAACAAAGGCTGGCGCACTTATCCGGTGAAAATGAGTGCGAGTCTGCAAAAAGGCCGTAAGCCTCGTTTTTACCTCGAGACAATCGTCACTTACTCAAGCACTTGTCCTGCAAGCGCTGCACTTTCGCGCCAATTGATTCAAGAAAATTTCAAAGATCATTTCCGTGGCAGCGATTTGGATTTCAAAGAGGTTTACGACTTTTTGGGAAGCACCAAAGGAATCAATGCCACGCCACATGCTCAGCGCAGCCAAGCCCGAGTGAAACTGGAAATGGCAGCGGATGCGGCGATTGGGTTTGATCAGATCATCAGTCTGATCGAAGACGCCTTGGCGACTCCGGTTCAGACTTTGGTGAAACGCGAAGACGAGCAAGAATTCGCCCGTCGCAACGGTCAGAACTTGATGTTCTGTGAAGATGCCGCCCGTCGAGTGCAGGCGGCTTTGCTAAAAGAAGAAAATGTTTTGGATTTTATCGCTCAGATGAGCCATCTGGAAAGTCTGCACCCTCACGATGCGGTTAGCGTTGTCAGCCGGGGTGGAGACTTGAAAAGTTTCGAGTAAGGAAGATGACGATGGATTTACAAAAAGAAATGACCAAAATTCCGCAGTTGCCACGTTCACTGGGTGAAGAAAAAATCATCAAGCGCGAGCGCATGGACGAAAAAGCTTTCAAACAAATGATCCGTGCGATGAATCTCAAAGTCACCGACCAGCGCCTGGCCATTCTTGAATCCTTGCACGAAGGACGCGCTCACGTGTCCGCGCAAGAAGTTTTCGAATCGGTCAGCGAGCGTTTCCCAGAAATTGGTTTCGCCACAGTCTATCGCTTCCTTCGCACTTTGACTGAAAATGCGTTTGTAACGGAAGTCCGCATGGGAGGACTTCCGGCACGCTACGAGCTCACACCGAAATCCCACCACGACCATTTGACTTGCATCGCTTGCGGCAAGATCTGCGAATTCGAAAACTCGCACATCGAAGATCTGCAGGAGAAAGTGGCTCGTCAATTTGGTTTCCGTCTGACGTCGCACGTTCTGGAGCTGTACGGCGTCTGTGCCGACTGCCAGAAACGCCAGGGGAAGTAATCTGTGATCCGGCTTCGCAGCGTTCGTCTTGAGGACGCTGAACAGATTCTTGAAATCTACCGGCCGAGCGTGGAAAACACGCCGATCACCTTTGAGATTGAAGTTCCATCTGTTGAGGAAATTCGGTCTCGTATCTTAGAAATTACGAAATTCTATCCGTGGATAGTTGCCGAAAATGATGGAGAGATCATTGGCTATGCATACGGCAATGTGTTTCGTGGCCGACCAGCCTACGTTTGGTCAGCGGAATCCAGCGTTTATGTGAAATTAGGCGTGCAAAGCCAAGGCGTTGGAACTTTGCTATATCGAAAGCTTTTGGAGATGCTGAAAGACCAAGGCTTTTACAATGTCATCGGCGGCATCACTTTGCCTAACGAAGGCAGTGTTCGGTTGCACGAGAAAGTTGGCTTTCGCCAAGTCGCAACGCTTCCGCAGATTGGCTTCAAAATGGGCCAGTGGTGGGCCGTCGGTTATTGGCAGATCGAATTGCGCAGCGATAAAGCACCAGGCCAATTGAAATCTCCGCAAACGATCGGTTAGCTTGTTGAAATCCATTTTTGAGGGGAGTCCAACGTGAAACTGTTATGGGGTTTTGTCCTTCTTTTTGTTGCGGCCTGTGCTTCCAAATCAGTGAAGCTCACGCCGTCTGAAGTCGAATCTCTGATGGAAGAGAAAAAAGATTTTCTGCAGTCCATGCAAAGCGAGCAGGAAGCGGACAAAAGATTCCGGCATTATTATTACAAATGTGATTCTCGCGAGTCAGAGTGCTCGAGAACAGACTGTTATGGACTGGATCCCAAAACCATGAACTGCTGGAAAGCGCCTGTCTCTCGTGAGGAAGTTCTTCAAAAATCAGGTCAGGACAAATCAGATCAGGTCCATTTAGATCCCGAGCAACAGCAAAAGGTAAAAGCTCTTTGCCAGGATAAAGGACAATTGTTGGAAGTGCGTCGCAATGCGTGTCGGGACCATATTGCGAATGGTGGCGCTGGCTCGAAATCGTCAGAGTTGCTTTCGATCGTCAAAACTTTCTGCGATTGGCAGGGAGTTCAATGCAGAAAAAATGGCCAGAGATTTGGCAAAGGTTCGATTGACAGTATTTCGCACCGACGCTTGCAACAGTTGACCCTTCGAATGCAGACGGAAAATCAGAAGTCTGACTTTTACGAGATCTCGGCTTTAGATTGATCTCATTGCAGCTCGCGGCAGCCTCATGATGCTGCGCAATTTAATCCAGCATATCTCGAGCTCGTATTCTATGTTGCTTGCTTGAGAAGCGGGGCTCAAAACCGCTCAGGCAGTGACTTCTGATCTCAAGTTTGCGACTCTAACACCCTTATGGCTGAAGACTTTGACGGCATTGTTATTAAGGGTGCTCGCGAACACAACCTGCGAGATCTCAATCTGAAAATTCCGCGCAATAAAATCACGGTTGTGACCGGCCTCAGCGGTAGCGGAAAATCTTCGCTGGCTTTCGACACGATCTATGCCGAAGGTCAGCGTCGTTATGTCGAAAGTCTTTCGGCCTATGCACGCAATTTCCTCGAGCAAATGAAAAAGCCCGAGGTCGACGCGGTGACGGGACTTAGTACTG
>CBIHPB010000427.1:0-2946 GCA_966211485.1 uncultured Bdellovibrio sp. | reverse complement strand
CACTAAAAACATTCCTGCAGCAAGGTTCTTTTTGTCCTTCCAAATGACGGCAAGAGAGGCCACAAACGCCAGAATCAAACCGGGGACGGCTTCGATCAAGTGTCGCACGACCAAGTGTCCCGGACTGACCACATAAAGAATGAAAAAAGTCAGAGCGATCGGAAAAACCCAAAAACTATGAAGCAGGCCCAGCACATGAAACTGGGTGCGATCCTTTTTCCACATCGACCAAAGAATCATCAGCATCGCGAGGACCATACCGGCCACAAGAAACGGACTGACCATTAGAAATGAAAAGAGAGTATAAAAATCATAGGCCAGTCCGTGCGTTTGATTGGTCAGCCAATCGGGTTTGCTTTCGGCATGCTGAAGAAAGGCTTTCATCCACGGTAGATAAATCAGAATCGATAAAGCCGCGCCACCTGCCAAGACTTTCCAAGCAAGCTGCAGCCGCTTCCTCCAGATCAGCATCGAGCAAAAGGCCGAGGCCGAGAAAATCACCCCGCAGTAATGCGAGTAGTTCATGATCGAAAACAATCCGACCAGCTGCAACACTTCTGAGAATGTCCATGGCTTTGGTTCCTGAATTTTTCTCAACAATTTAAGAATGACCAATGTCACAGTCAGCACAACCAGAAGATAAGGCCGCGCTTCGCGGGCATAAACCCAAATTGGAAAAGACATGGCAAACAAAAGCGCTGCAGGAATCGAAGACTTGGTCTTGCCGGATTTATAAAAACCGACTGCCAGGATCAGAACAAAAAACGCAAGAACACTGGGAAGACGAGCCGTCGTTTCATCGAGCTCGGAAACCCGACTGATTGCATGCAAAATAAAATCAAATAAGGGCGGGTTGTAATCCGCCGTGCGAAAATTCCAAATTATATGCGGACTGAGCCTTGCAAATTCAACCGAAATAATCTCGTCTCCCCAAAGCGAGATCTGATGACTGTTCCAAAGAAAAAACAGCGTCAGCGCAAATGCCAGAACGAAAAACAGCCCACGAACAACTCTGTCGGGAGTGTTCGATAACCGAATCCAAAATGCGTCGAGTGTTTTCTGAATCTGTGACAAGACATCAGCATATTCACTGCGCTTGACTAAACTCAAGTCGGAACTAAATTCAAGACCATGATTTACAAAGACGCGTTTGGATTTCCAGTCGATCAAACTGGCGACGCCGGAGACTCGGCCGTTCGCGCTGGAATTCTCAAACTCTTTGACAGATCAGCAAAGATTCCAATCAACCTGTACGAGCAAAATGGTTTTTGCGTTCGGCATCCAAATCAAGCGCCTTGGAGTTCGCCCGACAATTTTTCGAGAGATCAACTCATCCCACTTGCCGCTGCTCTTCCGCAAACTGCCGCCAGACGAGTTTTCTGGGCGCACGCAAAACGTTTTTTCTTCTGTCAGAACATCGAACGCGATTGGCCTGGCTCGAGAAAATTTCTTTGGCCACACCGGTATTGGAAAGATTCAAATCCTAACTCTGGCATCACAGAAAAGCGTTGGACGAACTATCGAGACATTTTGATGCCCGATCAAATCTGGCATCTCATTCTGTGCGCCCGGCTTTGGCCTTTGTATTGGTTTGGCTTAGTCGGAATTCCTTGGTTGCTTCTGTCGATCATCGGCCACAGCCTCAGCTTGCACAAAGAACACAACCAAATCGTCAGCCAATGCAAAGTTCAAGGCCAATGGGCGCTCGCACTTTTCAAAGTATTCAATCCGGATTGGAAAGAAGAGCTTCGCCGCTATTGGGGCCGGCGAAACGAAATCGAGTACGCCGATCTCATTATTAAAAAACTTACGGTTTGAAATCTCTCGCCATCGAGATCCACATCGCAGGCTGAGACATTCCTTCGGCCGTTAGATACTGATTCATCTCAAGGCTCAAAGCATTTTGTTGTCCTGTTGCCTTTTCAACCAAAACCATTCCGGCAACTGGTCGATAGAGATTCTGACCTGGCTTCCAATTTGGATTCGGAAGATTCAAAAGAATCGTACTGAGACATCCGTATGCAAGTTCCCCCGGCTGTCCATCAGCTTTTTGCGTCGAGTACACCGCTGGATCGATGACATAGAGATAAGGCATTGGCGAATCCGCCGTTAAGTCCCAACTGACAACTTTGAAATCACCCTTGTTTGTGACCAGCGTGACATCCAGACCGAAAAACAACCGGGTTTTGGATTCATCGACATTGACCGGATTGGCGCCATATCGCCAAAAAAAATTGTCACTGGCTGCCTTGGCCAAATCATTTTTTCCCATCAGAGTGACGTCGGTCAGGTGAACGATGACGTTGCCCAGGTTCCAACCGGGTTCAGTATTGCGCATAGGCCAATAGACTTGCCTTGCCAGCTCTTGCGGGAAATCCTTCAGCATCGACTGCATCGTACATTCCTTGATTGGCTTATAATCCATCGACTTCATATCAGCCGTCTGAAGAATCTGGCCGGTTCCACCACCATTGCCACCACCGCCAGAGCCCGAGTTGTTATTCTGCGAACAAGCGACGACAGCTAAAAGAGAAATGAAAAGCAAAAGCGATTTCATGAAACCTCCAAATAAATTTCTGACGAAGCAAAAGCATATTCATGCCAACTGTGGAGTTTCAATACAAAACACTCAGCCATGACAAAGTGGATCGACTCTGCCAGATGCTCGCCGGTCATCGAACCCACAAAAAGAAAGCCCCCGTCAGGTTTTGCCTGCGGGGGCCACAAAGTCCGTCCCAAGGACGGCAAAAAATTGGGAAACTCAGTTTTGCTGTAAGCCGGATTCTGTCCAACGAAATTCGTCCCACGAATTTCACTTGGATGATCATTCCTCTAGGATCGGCATTGCTGACGACCTCAAGCGACCTGACCCGGAAGCTCTGCATGGGTCATGCTTTCTGTGCTTCCCTATTTGGTCTTGCTCCGCGCAGAGTTTGGCTGTTTTCA
>CBIHPB010000426.1:0-2954 GCA_966211485.1 uncultured Bdellovibrio sp. | reverse complement strand
CTCTTTATCGCCCAGTGCTTCAGCACTGCCGTGCACCCACACACCAAGGCTTGCGAGCTTTTTCCAGGTCTGAAGGCCCGCAGCCCATACAATTTTTCCGGCGGCGGACGGGATCCACGCATCGGCCCGGGAAACAAAAAGAGCTTCGGCCCCCGAGGCATTGGCATCCAAGGCTTGTCTTTCACTTTGAAACTCAAGTCTGGTTGCGCTGAGGTGCTTGGCTCGCGAATAAGTGGGATAGAATTTCTTGGAATGAATACGCTCACCGTTTGGCGCGAGACCACGCACGATTTCAATCCGGCCATAAGATCTTTGCAGGACACTCATCCCCAAAGCGAGATGACATCCACCGCCGAATTCCTTCAAGATCTCGCGCTCGCGCTGGGCACAGAGATAAGAATTCGTGTCATTGATTTTTTCCAGCCATCCCATGACAGCTTGATTGCTGCGATTCACTTCGATTGCCAAAGCGCCTTGTGCAGCCGCATTGGGATTTTCACTTAGTGGCAACACCATCCATTCAAGCTTTGACATGGCTTCGCGCAGGTCATCTCTGGTTTCGGTGAACCGCTGATCCGACAGCAGGCGATCCAAAGCGGCTTTGGCGACGATCAGACCGTCAATCTCATCATCGGCCAAAAGTTTTTGCACGCGGGTTGAGATATTTCCCCGCACGGGACGAAACTCGACGGACTTGACTTTCCAAGGCAAAGCCTGAGGTAAAAATTCTTGCAGGTTGTGGCTTCGGCGCGGAGAGGAGGAATAAATCCGAATCCCCGGCTTTGAGAAAGATTCTTTTTTAAACAGCATCACATCGCGCTGATCGGCGCGGGGCAAAGTCGCGGCAATCCAGGTTTCCGCTTTCTCTTCGGTCGGAAGATCTTTCCACGAATGCACAACCAGATCGGTGGTGCCTTGCACGAGATCTCGGTAGAAGTCCTCGGTGAACACACCCTTCTCTGGCATTTTCCACAAGGGATCATTTTGGTTCTGATCACCTAAGGAGGCGCGAAAAGCATAGGCGATATCCGCTTGCAGGTCTGCCATTTGAAGGGCTGCACCCACGGCATAGCTTTGGATCTGCGCCAAGGGACTTTGGCGCGAGGCAATTCGAAATTTCATAGATCATCCCAGCCGTAAGGTCGGATCTGGCTTTTGGCTTTCTGCTCGTCCGACCAACGACCAATCAACACACGCGAGCGATTGAGAAGCTCCGCCTGCTCGCTTTGGGTCTCTTCGCGCAAGGTTGAAAAATCCTGCAAGGTGAAATGTTTTGAAGGCCGCAAGAAGGGTTCAAACTCGGTCGAATTCGAGCGCAGATCAAACAGCAAATGCGACTTTGAAAACTGCCTCTCTTGCAACCACTGATTTAATTCCTCATGTGACAAAGGAGCGGCGATCACAACCACTGGCAAAAGTTCGGTCGATGCCTGCATGGGAACCACTGCAAAGGCTTCGTGTGAAAAAGAAATTTTCTCGGGCGAGCGGCACCAGATGCGATAGCTGCGCTTGTTCTGAAGCCAGGGAATCAATTCCTGCACCAGATGTCCAGCGCCGACCAAATCCACTTGCTGACCGTCGCCAGGAAGATAACGGCGCAAAAGTGAGCCGTAGCTCTGTGAGCCCGAGCCGCATAGCACTTGCTCGCGCACGGATTTCACCAGCGAAAACAAAGATTCGATTTTCTGCCGGTGAATTCGTTTCCATGTGAGATCTTCGGGCAGAGACTTCCACCACGCTTTGAATTGACCGAAGACTTCCGTCTCACCAAGCAAAGGTGATTGCAGTCCGCAGAGAACTTCGGCGAGGAAAGCTTCAGCATCGGCGCCAGAAAATATTTGTCCGGATGGCGAATTTTCACCGGCAGAAAATTCTTCGCTTAAAAACAAAATTTGACGGCGACAGGTTTTCCAAACTAAGATGGGAGATGTCAGGTCACCCATTGTTTTAGAATCCTCTTCGTTCAAATTTCCATCAAGATGCCAAAATCGCAAATCCGACATAGGCCCATGTTATCAAAGGCCCTGATTTGGATTGTCACAGGTTTGTCATGAAAGAGGTGTGTCATGAAGCTTTTTAAACGCCCCCGCCGGAATCGAAAATCCCAGGCTCTGCGCGACTTGGTCGCCGAGACGCACTTGACGACCGATCACCTCGTCTACCCCGTTTTTATTAAAGCTGGAAGGGATCTCAGCGAACCGATTCGGACACTTCCAGGCCAGGATCGCTTGAGTGTTGATATTCTGTGCAAAAATATTGCGCAGTGGAAAAATCTCGGCCTGAAACATTACGCCCTTTTTCCGCAGATCGAGGAAAGTCTGAAAGACCCACGTGGGCGCGAGGCTTTGAACGGCGATGGGCTTTTGGCCCGGGCCATTCAGGAAATCAAATCCAGACATCCGGATGTTGAAGTGATCACTGATGTCGCCATGGATCCATTTTCCAGCGATGGACACGATGGCTTGGTTGAAAACGGAAAGATCTTAAACGATGCCAGCGTTGAAATTCTCTGTGAGATGGCGCTCAAACAAGCCCAGTGGGGCGCCGACTGTGTGGCGCCTTCGGACATGATGGATGGCCGGGTCGGCGCCATCCGCAGTGCTTTGGATTCGCAAGGCTTTACGGGCACCGGAATTATTGCTTACTCGGCTAAATACGCCTCGAGCTTTTACGGTCCCTTCCGCGACGCCCTCAACTCGGCGCCGAAGGCCGGAGACAAGAAAACTTATCAAATGGATTTCCGAAATTCGCGCGAAGCTTTGCGCGAGATCGAGCTCGACATTGACGAAGGTGCCGACATGGTCATGGTGAAGCCAGGCCTCAGCTATCTGGATATCATTTCCCAGATCAAAACAAACTTTGCCATTCCAGTTGCCGCTTACAATGTCAGCGGCGAATACGCCATGGTCAAAGCGGCCTCACAGCTGGGAGCATTGAATGAAAAAGCAGCCGTG
>CBIHPB010000425.1:0-2963 GCA_966211485.1 uncultured Bdellovibrio sp. | reverse complement strand
TCCGACGAAGCCATTCAGCTGGTGCATCGCTTGGTCGGCAATCAACTGACCGAGATTGAATCCGAAGTGGTGAAGCTGCGTGATTTCTTGGGCGATCGAAAGAATGTCGAGCTCGAAGACGTCGCACAGTGTGTATCCAAAAAACGCGAAGAAAACGTCTTTGATCTCACCGAAAAAATCGCCGAAGGCGACCGCGTGCAATCGCTGGTGCAGCTGGTTCAGTTGTTGGATCAGGGGCAAAGCGAGATCGGGATTATTTCGCTCGTTGCTCGTCATATGCGCATCTTGCTGATGATCAAGCAGGGTTCCGATCAGGGCCTGGCAGGTCAGCGCCTGGCAACCTTTGCGCAGGTTCCGACTTACTATCTGCAGGATTATGTCCAGCAGGCCCGACGATGGTCGGTGAAGAAGCTGGAAAACAGTCTGCTGATCCTGGCAGAAACAGACAAAGCGCTGAAATCATCGCCTCTGTCTTCGCATATCTGGCTCGAGAATATGATCTTGAAGACCTGCAGCCTGCAACAGGCCTCTACGAATGGTCGTCCTGAAGGCACTCACCAGACAAAGCTCTAGCAGCTGGCTGTTTGGTCCCATTTCATTCATCCAAATCCAAAGTTTAGCCGATAAGTCTTGTGATGGGACTGACTCAAGCCGAATTGAAATTCAAACGAAAATTTCCGCGCCGACGCTTTCGCCGGTCCGTTGGATTTCTATTTCAGGGCGAATACTTTGTTGGCCTTGGTGCCGAAATCGGTGAAGGCGGAATTGCTTTCTTGATGCCACGTCAATTTTTATTGGATGTGGAAGGTGTGGTCAGCTTTCAAATTCCAGATGGAAGTTTTATCTGCGTTCGGATTGAAATCAAAAATGAATCCGCCGATCCAAGTGGTGAAACCTTGCTGGGTTGCTCGTTCAAAAACTTAAAGTTCGAGCACAAGCGCGAGATCCGTGCTTACGTTTCGGCTCGTTCTGAGTTCGAATAATTCTCTTCAATCTCATTGTGTTTTCAATTCGCTGACGACCAGTTTTCACTTGCGTCTTGAAGGCGGCTTTCGGTTGTCGATTCTTGGGTCGTCCGTCTAAAAACTCCTTTATCAACAACCTCATAAAGGAGAAAACACCATGAAAATGATCATCACATCTTTGCTTGTTTTGGCCACGGGATCGGCCATGGCCCATGGCAATCTGGCGGCCCAAGCCAATGCTGCCGTTTCGACAGCCCTGAAAGTTGTTCAACGGGACGAGCCCCGCGAAAGCCTGAGACGCTTTAAATCGATTTCAGCCGAGCTTGTTGGGCACGAAACTTTCTCTGTGGCGGTGGGCTATACAGATGGGGCCCAATTGAATTATATTTGCAGCGAAGATGAATCGGTCGAACCAGTCGTTTGGGGTTGCACCAAGCAATAGTCCACCAGTTAAACCCGGCGACAAAATGTCAGAGGCTTGTGTTCCTCGAGCCTGAATCGGCCCGAATCAAAAGGCAGAAGAAATGAACCGAATTTTATTTGTTCTTTCCATTTCGATGTTCTTATCAGGTTGCGGTGGTTATCAGCCGCAACCTTTATTCGGTCGCGAAGAAATCGTCGTCCCAGTTCAGACGACTGAAGAGCAACCAGCCAAAGAAAATCCAGATGGCACCGTGGATCCCAACACACCGCCGGTAGTTGTCGATCCTCGCGAGGCACCTTATCAGGAAGTTCGCGCCGCCGTTTTTGAAAATCAATGCCTTCGTTGTCACAATCCCACCAAAGCTAAAGGCGGTGTGGATCTTTCAAGCTTGGCTGCGATCGCTCGCAAGCCAGGTTTGGTCAAGTGGGGGGCGCCGGAAGAAAGCCTTCTCTTCAATGTGATCGTGGAAGGCTCGATGCCGCCATCGGGTCCTTTAGAAGAAGAGATGATGCAAAAAGTCGGTCTCTGGATCCAAGATCAAAAACCTGAGTAAGTTTTAAATTTGAAATTGAAATAAAAAAGGCGAGACTGAATCTCGCCTTTTTTATTTGTCGTGGTTCGTTTCGAAATTAATGAACCGAAACGATATCCCGCCAAACCTGTCTTTCCGTATAGAAACCTTCATGGCCCGAGTTCGGATACTGACGGTAGGTTAGCAGGTTGCCAAGCGCGGTGACTTCTTCCACAAAAGTCTCCATCGGAACGAAGACATCTTTTTCCCCTGAATACAGGAAGAAAGGCATTTGAGGATTCGCGGTCAGCGCTTGCTTCAGCATGGCTGGCGTCATCTGTTTGTGAATGTTGATTCCGTGCAAGAGATCATTCCATTGATCGTTCACCATGCCGGCCAGAAGACGGCATTCGTTGATCAGCCACTGCTCGGGGTGCTCGCCTTCGGCTGCGATTTTTTCATTCACCAGTCGGCAAGATTCTTGGTCCGAATCTCCACCAGAAATCTCGGCAATCGAAATCACAGAACCTGCAAGCCCGCTGCTGTTGTAGACACCGAAGACATAGTTGCGAACGAACTTTTCAAGCTCGGTCATGTTCAAAGTGCCGTCAGCTTTCAGAAGTTTTCCGATCTGTGTATTGATGTAGTACCAGTTGTTTGAAAATCCCAAGAAGATCGTCAAAGCATCCAAAACCTTGTTGCCGCAAATTCGGGTGCCGGTTTCTTCAAAACAAAGATCATCGGCAATCAGGCCTCTCAGGCTTGTCAGTTTCGCGCGATCGCCCGGATAGTCGTGGAAGTATAATTCCAGCACGCGCTTCTGCGATTTGATTCGCAAGGTGAGCCAATCATTCTGATCCACCATCAACGAAAACCCATGCGCAAAAGCTCCCTTGATCGACTGAGGTGCCACCATCGAATAGCGATGAACGATCAAGCCGCCATAGCTTTGGCCGAAGATCTTCCACTTGCTGCCAGCGCCGAACAGGACTTCGCGAACCGCTTCCGCATCGCGAACGATGTTTTCAGACGTGTAATGGGTCAGACGTTCAACGGTTTCTTC
>CBIHPB010000424.1:0-2965 GCA_966211485.1 uncultured Bdellovibrio sp. | reverse complement strand
AAATCCCTATGTCGAAAGTTACTATTTCTACCCTCAGACCGGATTTTCAGGTGGTTCTGAGGCGCCCACGGCCTTGTGGCTGAAAAAAGCGGAAGGTGAGGGGCCCCTGCTTCTCAGTCATCCGCAGTGCTTGCGCTGGGATGCCTGGCTGAGATCCGAGCCCCTGCAGCTGGAAGAACCGAAAGAAACTTTGAAGCTCAATAAACCCATCGCGCTATCGCCTTCGTCGATCGAGTCCTATCGGAAGTGCGCCTTTGTCTTTGCCTCGCAAAAACTTTTCCGGCTGCAAGATTTGCCGGTGATGGATTTTGATGTGGATCGCCGGACTCGTGGATCTTTGGCGCATGCGCTTTTGGATAAGCTGGGTGAAGAGCCCCGCCGATTTGATTGGTCTGTCGATGAATTGCAAACCTTGATCGAAAGCTTTCGAGAGACGTCAGGCCTTGAAAAGATGGATCAATTTATCTGGCAGGGGTTGAAGGACAAACACGTCAAGCTGGCCCAGAGATTCTTGGCATTTGAAAAGGAATGGCGAAGCCGCTTTCCGCAGACGGTGATTCTAGCCCGCGAAAAAGATTTCGAATTCTTTTGGGACGACAAAGCTAAAAACCTTTCCAAGCAAGGCGAATGGAAAATCCGTGGCCGTATCGATCGCATTGATCAAGACAGCCAAGAGCGCCTGGTTCTGATCGATTACAAGCTTTCGCCAGGCGATTACAAGAATCATCCCAAGTGGCTGGAGAAAAATCAGCTGCAGCTGGCCCTGTATATGCTGGCCTTGGAAGAAAATGTGATCGCGGGCTTCGAGGCGAAAGAAGTCATTGGCGCTTTCTACTATGTTCTGAAAAACATGGACCGCAACAAAGGATTAAAGGTCACAGAGGCCGCAGGAACTTTGTTTGATATTGATAAAAAAGGCAATCGCATCACGGAAGATAAGAAAGAAGAACTTCTGCAGGCGGTGAAAACACTGATTCAAGATGTGATTCAAAATATTCAAGCAGGTCAATTCAACCCGGCTCCGCTCGAGCCCGAAAAATGTGGAGAATGCAATTGGAAGAATCTATGCAGAGCCCCCCATTTGAATTGATTGATATCGTCGTTCGCGCCGGTGCCGGAGCGGGAAAAACGACCGAGCTCACCCAGCGGGTGTTAAAGCTGGCGCAAGATTTCCAAAAGAAACAACAGCGCTATCCGCACTTTGTCGTCACCACTTTCACGCGCAAGGCGACACAGGAATTAAAAGAGCGTCTGATGAAAGAGGCGATGAAACGGGAAGACCCGGGGCTGATCGCGTTCTTGAAGCGGCCCAGTCAGCTGCATATATCCACGATTCACGGAATTCTCAGTCTGTTTCTGGCCAAGTTTGGCTCGATGATGGGGCTCAGCCCGAAGCTGATGATTGCTTCGGATTCGCGCGAACGTCAGCAAATCAAACGCTTGATTCGCGATCTCTGTCAGAAAAATCCCGAATTCAATCTGGCTTTCCAAAATCTTCTCGAAAACTGCGAATTCAAAGATCTGCAGGATGCGCTTGGCGCTTACTTCCGGATGAAAATGCAATTCGGTGAAATTCCCGCTTTTAGTCAGCAGGATTTCGATTCGCATATTACGGCAAAGAAGAAAGAAACGCTGGAGACGATGAAAGCTTTGGCGCGTGCGATTCGAGCCAGCGAAGCTCCAGAGGCTTGGCAGGAACTGGCCGGGTACTGTGAAGCCTCTGCCAACCAGCCGGATTTCCAATTGGTGCTGGAAAGTCTACCAAGTCCCCGCAAATCCAAAACGGTTCCCGAAGATGTCGTTGATCTTCGCGATGAATTGAAAGACAAGCTGGCCTTCTTCGACAGCTGGCGGGTGACGGCAGATTTCGCTGAAGCTCACACTTCGGTTTGTCAGCTGTTCGCATTCTGTGCCGAAGCGATTTCCGAAAATCTTTTGGAAGCCAAGCTTTTCAGTGGCGAGATCACCATGCAAGATCTCGAGACTCTTTCATTGACCCTGATCCGCCGTCATCCCGAAGCCGCCCTAGCTTTTTCCAAGCAATGGGATTATTGGCTTGTCGACGAATATCAAGACACATCTCCCGTACAAGTCGAACTTCTAAAGGCTTTATCCGGCGAATCAAAAAGTTTCGTGGTCGGGGATCCTCAGCAAAGTATCTATCTTTTCCGGGGGGCGCGCTCGGAAGTTTTCATGCAGCGCGAACAAACGGTTGAGCAAAACAAGGGTGTCTTGTTCTCAAAGCTCACGAACTATCGCTCAAAGCCCGAACTCTTGGAATTTTTTAACTTTTTCTTTCAAAAGCTAAGCCCGCAGTTTCAAAAAATGAAACCCAAGGCCGAACCCACGAAAAATCCAAGCCTGCCATCGGCCGAGCTGATGGAAATCGCGACCGACAAAAAAAGCGATCGTGATGTCGAACTGGAAGCAGTCCTTTATCGCTGCCAAGAATTGATGAAGCAAGGTGTGCCGCTGGAAAAAATCTGCGTTCTTTTCCGCAGCAACAAAGATCTCGAAGATCTGGCCTGGATGGCGCAGGAATTTGGACTGGCCGTACAGGCTCAGTCCGCCGGAAAGTTTTTCGAGCAGCGCGAGGTCCTGGATGCTTTGGCGCTTTTGAAGTTTCTGTGCAATCCGCATGACAATCGCAATCTTTTGCAGATTCTGCGCTCGCCCTTATTCCGAATCAAAGATCAGTCGCTTTATGAGTGGTGCCAAGATGCCGGAAGCTCGTACTGGCTGACATTCCTGAAGCACTCTCACCCGGTGATCACCGAACTTCAAAGCTATCTCGCTGCCGTCCAAGACAAAGGCGTCGGCGGAGTATGGCGCGAGATTCTGGTTCAGAAAAAATATTTTCATTTTGCTCAAACCTTGGACCCTTCTGGAAAGCGCGAAGCCAATCTCTGGAAGCTGATTCATATGATTCGCTCGGAAGAGCGAAAGCCAGGCTTTGCCTATCTCG
>CBIHPB010000423.1:0-2969 GCA_966211485.1 uncultured Bdellovibrio sp. | reverse complement strand
ACGCGGCTTGAAAAATCCATTCCGCCTTTCATGTAAAAGGCTTTCTCGCCGGTCTTGATCATATCCATCACCATGCTCATCTCGGTGCGAGCACTGACCGGGCAAGCGGCACCAGCGATTTCGAGCCAAGCCGAGTTGGTCACGTGCGCGTTGTTCTGGTCACCCGTTTGCACTGGTTGGTTGTTGCTTTGCTGAATCGTGCAGTCGCGACGAAGTTCGTTTTTGAATTGCTCGACATCCATCGCCGCATCACGAAGGCGGAGCAGATTTTTCGCGGTTTGGCTTTGCAAAAAAGCCTGCGCCATTTCAGTGTGCTGACTGCCGCTTTGAACCGGACTTGGAGTCAAAGATCCAACCGCTTGACTGACTTTCAAAGCACCCGATGCGGATTTGCTGATTTGATCGATTTCAGTTTGGCTGAGTTTCGCAGGCACGCTGCCGTCTGGGAACACACCGACTTTGTTGGACTGACCGAGAACGGAAACTGTTTGCAGCTTTCCATTTGTACCATTGCCGCCGCCGTTTCCGCTGTCGCTTGATTTGTTACAACCGATCAAAGCCAGCGCAGTTAATAAAACAAAAACCTGTTTCATGAATGACTCCTCTTCCTTCGATTTCTTGGTTTGTGATGATCCATGAGAACGCGTGCCTAGACCTTTGTCATCTTTAGACACGTTGAAACTGCGGACAAATGTCGAAAAAAAATGTCGAAAAAGTTCTCACGCAATGATTGATTTCTTGGACGATGGTCCAGGTCCTGTCAAAAGGTTCTTCGATTTCGTCAAAAGAAAGTCAGTAAAATCCAATACTTACCTAAAGACCAGCAGACCAAGATCCGATAGACTTAGGGAGTGAGGTGATGATGAAAAAGCTAATTCGCATTTTAATGGTGGCATCTTTGAGTTTAGCTGGCCTAGGTCTAGCAGCTTGCGACGGAAAGAACGGCTTTCAATCTGTCGACGCGGCCTTGAAAGGCACAACCAATGACAACGATGGCCAAGGTGATGGTTCCGGTGATGGAAAAAATGCCGACTGGAGTCAGGTCGATATGGACGGCTACTCGCAGGGTCTGGATACCAAAGGTAAACTGGTTGTCCAAATCGACAAAGCCAATCAGGCCATTGTCCTGGTTTTGCCAGTCCCATCATTCTTGTTCATGCCGTTCACTGACAAACAAGTGGATGTTCCAGATTTGGATGGTGCTTATTTTACAAGCTACGAAACTGCCAGCGGCGACAAGCAATTGGCTGTTCACGTTCCTTTGAAACACCTGATCAAAGGTGGCGAGTTCACAGATCCAAAGAAATTGCCGAATGGCGACCCGCTTCCCTACATCCCAGCTGGAGAATTGGCTGGTTTCGCGATCCAGTTCCCGAACCAACCTAAATATCAGGTTCACCTTTATATCGGTGTGAATGTTGCCGCAGCGTTCGTCGAGCTGCCGGATATGGATGTTCCAATTAACTACGTGGCGAAGGTGAAGAATAAAGACAAGACCAAGGAGATTGGCGCAATCGGCTATATCGCTCCGAAGGGGAATTTCGATGGCGGACTCTACCTCGCCGCTCAGATTCCGAAGGACATGGCGATCGTGATTGACGAGCTGATTAAGTGGTAATCATCTCTCGATTTTTGGCCTAAACCGCTCTGAAATATCTGTTTACAGACTCCCTGAAATGTCGCTACCCTGAATGGGTTTTCCAATCCAGGTAACGACACTTCAGGGAGTTTTTTATTATGGCGAAAAAGAAAAAAGCGGCGAAGAAAGCTGCTAAAAAACCAGCAAAAAAATCAACGGCGAAAAAAGCGCCAGCTAAAAAAGCGAAAAAGGCAGCTCCTAAGAAGGCGACTGCGAAGAAAGCAACTGCCAAAAAAGCGGCTCCAAAAAAAGCCACAGCGAAAAAGGCAGCAGCTCCGAAAAAAGCGACAGCTCCTAAGGCCAAGAAAGCGGCGGCGATCGCCCCAGCCAACGACTACAAACACGAACCTTTGATGGACGAGTTGGATGAATTCGGTGATGACACCGGCGGCATGGACGACATGGAAGCTGAAGGCGAGTCAGACGAAGAAGCCAAGACCGAAGAAGGCTGGGAAGAGTCTGAGGAAAAAGAAGACGAGCCATTTGAAAAAATGGATGACGATGATGACGAGGACGAAGAAGACGAAGGCGGCGACGACGAAGGTTACTTCTAGTTTCTGATTTCTAAATTCCGATCTCGGAAAAAAACCCAAGCCGATCAAGCTTGGGTTTTTTATTTGTAGAAATTGGCAGCCTTAAATTACGGAACGAATTGGCAGTTCGACCAGTAGATATTGCTATTGTAAATGATTTTTGAAGTTGCTCCAGATGGAGGGCCTTTCAAAACCATTTGCAATTCACCTGTAGCTCCAGAAGCCTGTCCGGTCATTTTAATGACAATCGTTTCACCCATGTCATCATTTGCAGGAATTGTATAAGCCTCAGCTTTTTCTTCTTCCTTCATCGAGGCATTTCGAATAGGAAATTGGCCATCCGGTGTTGCTACAACCAAGTTCGGCATGCTAGCCGCGAGAATTTCTTCCACCTTAATGTCATTAGCATGTTTGGGTTTTCCTGGCTGTACATCAACAGTCACAGTACCTACTCCAGAAAAAGAGTAAGGGGTCTCGAAACCTGCCTTACGGCAAACAACGTTGAATGTTGTTGGTACAGCGTTGGCGGCTACTGCCGCCAACAATACTGTTATCAGAGCAAGAGTCTTCTTCATAAGTCCCTCTTAGTCTTTCGCCGGCTTCTGGTGAACTGCGAATTTTTCGAACTCGCCGTACTCGTGAAGCTTGTTGTACAAAGTCTTGATCGTGATGCCCAAAGCGTTTGCGGCCTGAGTCTTGTTTCCATCAAAGTGAACAAGAGCTTTCAGGATGTAGCGCTTCTCAAGCTCTGACAGAGTGATCGTTGGATCGTACTCGGCTGTTTCATCCTTGGTCTC
>CBIHPB010000422.1:0-3002 GCA_966211485.1 uncultured Bdellovibrio sp. | reverse complement strand
GTCTACGAGATCATTCCGGGCTTCGTCGCTGGATTTGCTATGCGCACCTCGAAACTGCCAGAAGGCATTCGTCGGGTCATGCGCACCGATCCGTCCTGCGAATGGACGCCGTTATCACTTTTCATTATCATTCCGACCATGGCCAAAGGGCAGTGGGTGGCGCACAATTTGTGTGCGATCAATTCGCTTTTGCCCGAGCAAGACCGTTTCTATGGACTGGGCTTTCTGTCGAAGGCCTTTGGTTTGTGGTACGCCAATGTCGAGTCCTGCCTAGGTATGACTCAGTGGGGCTCACCCGCATTGAAGCTGCACACTCATTACGGCCATATGCAGATTGTCACGGCTTATACGCCGGTCCATTCCCACGCCAAAACAATCACTTACCGGGTTGAAGTCGATACTCTTTGCTGGGAAAAGTTCTTCAATCGCGAGCAAGACCTGCATTTCCTTGAGAAATATGGGCCTTCGAACCTAGTCCTGGACCCTTTGCGCGAAGACAGCATGATCGAGCTGCATGAGCGCATCCAGCGGGGTGAAGGGCCTTATTTCCTCAGTGCCGCCGATATCGCAGCGAAAAAGTTGACCGAGCCACTTCTTGTCTATCAGCCCAAAAAAGGCTATTACTAAGGGTTCTGCCACTCACTCGGATTGAAAAGGAAGTTTATGTCTGAAAACCAGCTGCCTCCAGTTGCCAAGTCTTTCCACACGTTCTGCAAGAAATGCGATGCGGACCGCTATCACACTGTGGTCGCTCATACGACGGCAACTTCTGCAAAACTCAAGTGCGAGATCTGCGGAGCTAGCAGCACCTACAAACTTCCAAAAGCAGGAGCCACTGGCGGTGCGAAACGTGCTTTGACGGGTGCGGCTGCCAAACGCAAAGAGCAAGCTGCAACAGCCAAGCGCACGGCTCATTTAGACGAGTACAATAAGCTTCTGGAAGGCGAAGGCGAAACCGCATCTTACAACATGAAGGGCAAATTCGAACTGAACACCAAGCTCAAGCATCCAAAGTTTGGAATGGGCATCGTGAAGTCTGTTCAGCCTGACAAAATTGAAGTCGTCTTCGAAGACGAAGTTCGCAACCTCGTTCACAACCGAGGCTAATCAAAATGAACATGTGGACTCAGGGATTGAACCCTGAGCAGGTGAAAGCCGTTGGTCACAACCAGGGGCCGCTGTTAATTTTGGCGGGTGCCGGCTCAGGAAAAACCACAGTTTTGGTGGCGCGCACAGGGCGAATGATTGCCGAAGCTGTGGCTCGTCCCGAGCAAATCTGCGTTTTGACTTTCACCAACAAAGCCGCTCGCGAATTGAAACACCGGGTGGCGCAAAAAATCGGCGACCGTGCCAAGGGCCTTTGGGCCGGAACTTTCCACTCCTTCGGACTTCGTCTTCTTCGCACCTACCACAAAGAGGCGGGACTGCCGCCACAGTTCGGTGTGATCGATCAAAATGATTCGCAAAGTATTTTGCGCGAGCTGATGAAAGACGTGAAGGTCACCGGCAAAGACAAATTCGATCTCGAAGTCGTCCTGGAAGTGATCAACGAGCGCCGGGTCCGCGGCCGCGAAAAGCAAGAGGCCTGGGACGAATACCACGAACTGGCCGAGGTTCTGTTCCCCAAGTTCATTAAAAAAATGGAACTGCTGGGAGTGGTGGATTTCGAGTCACTGCTTCTCAAGCCAATCGAACTCTTCCGCGACCATCCGGAAATTTTGGAGCGCGTACAAAACCAATTTCAATACATGATGGTCGACGAGTTCCAAGACACCAACGATGTGCAGATGAAGCTGATCGAAAAAATGGTGGCCAAGCACCGTAACATCGCAGTTGTCGGCGACGACGACCAGTCGATCTACGGCTGGCGTGGCGCGCGCATCGCCAATATCCTCGATTTCCCGAAAAACTTTCCACCATGCGAAGTGATTCGTCTCGAGCGCAACTACCGCTCAAGTCCGACCATCGTGCGCGCCGCGAATGAATTGATCGCGAAGAATCAACATCGCCACGGAAAAATCCTGCGCGCCGAAGGAAAATTCACGCATCAAGAACTTCCAGAAGCATTCACGCTTCCGAATGAAGAAGAGGAAGCTCAGTTTGTCATGCGTGAAATCCGCAACTGGCTGGATATGGGTTACAAATACCAAGACATCGCCATTCTCTATCGCTCAAATTCCCAGGGCGGTTTGATCGAAGGTCACTTGCGCCCGAATCAGATTCCCTACACGGTTTCTGGCGGCACCGCTTTCTTCGATCGCAAAGAGATTAAAGATATTTTGGCTTACTTGCGATTTGCCTTTTCTCCCAATGATGTGTCGCTGAGACGAATCATCAACACGCCTCCGCGCGGGATCGGTGACACCACAGTCGAGCGTCTGAACACCTACGCGATCGAGCAAAAAGTGTCCTTCGTGAAAGCCTGCTACGACTGGAACAAGGCGGGGATTCTGCCAAAGACCGGGGAAACCCTGATGGAGCTTTTTGAAAAGCTGCGTAGGCTTCCGCAAGTTTTGATGGACCCGCAAGCACCAGGTTCGCCAGGCGAGAGGCTTTTGAAGTTTCTGCTGGAGATCGACTATCGCTCGTTCTTGCTCACTACCAGTAAAGACGCGCAAGCCGGCGATAAAAAGTGGATGCTGGTTGAAATCTTCTCTCGCGTGCTTGACAGTTTTGCCAAAAAAGGTGGCGTCACCGAGCAGACTTTGCGCGAATTCCTGGATGCGATGGAACTTCGAGATGACGTCAACGAAGAGGAAGATCGCAACAAGATCAGCCTCATGACCTTGCATGCTTGCAAGGGGCTCGAGTTCCCGTGCGTGATGATTGTCGGGGTTGAAGAAGACCTGATTCCGCATAAAACCTTGGGCACAAACGTGGACGAAGAGCGAAGACTTTTCTACGTGGGACTGACTCGCGCGAAAGAGCGGTTGGTTCTCACTCGCTGTCAAACCCGCACCCGCTACGGCACTCAGAAGCCGGTGTCGCCATCCCGGTTCCTG
>CBIHPB010000421.1:0-3019 GCA_966211485.1 uncultured Bdellovibrio sp. | reverse complement strand
CTTGGTCGTGCTCTGGCCTTAGATTTAGAAATTCCCGTCACAGAGAGTCGAGGAAATTTCCAGACTAGATACGACTGAGGACAAGATTCTAATGTCCTATCTCATTTAAATCCACTCTTGAACCGAAGAGTTGATTGGTATGAGTGGGAAATTCAAAGCATTTTTCAATTCGACGGACAAAAAGCTGCTGGGCTTGGCCTTGGCTTTTATCGTCGTATCGCTTTACTACCTGCTCGTCGATGAAACTTTGTTTGGCCTTTTAGGCTCGGGCGAAGAAGACAGCAACCGCCCTGTGGTCGGTACGATTTCCAGTCTTGAAAACGACACTCGTCACAAATCAAAAACCAGCTTCCGCTATGCCAAAGCGCGTGTTTCCCAGCAAGTTCGTTTGGGTGACAGCGTGTTCACTGGTGCCGCTTCCAAGTCGCGAGTCGATCTCGCCGACGGCGGCCATGTCGAAATGGATGAAAACACACTCATCAACTTTGACGACGTTCGCGGCTTCAAAGTCCCGAACCTGAAAATGGGTAACTTCAAACTCTCGGTGAATGGCACCATGAAAGTCATGATCGGTGACGAGCTCACCGAGATCAAAGGCAACGGCTCGGAAGTCGAGGTCAAGCTTTCGGAAAACAAAAAACCGGAAGTGAAGGTGACCAAAGGTGAGGCGAGCGTGACAGGTGCTATGGCTGTCGCCAAAAAAGAACCACCAACCACGACAACGACTTTGCCAAAAGTAGCAGAGCCGCCACCTCCGCCGCCTGTGGTTGAAAAACCAAAGCCCGAGTTTAAACCGGTGGCTCAGCAAACTCCGTATGTGCACACGGATCAGCTGTATGACTTCTATGAAAAAACAGACACGGCACTGAAAAAGCGCCGCGAACGCCGGGCCCAAGTGGATTTCCCGGTGCCGCTGCAATGGGGTCTGAATACTCCTGTTGAGCGCATCTATGGACAGGTTTCGCAAACGCCGGGCTTTGAAAAGTCCGTGCAGTTCTTTGAAACATCCGAACAAAACGGTCACAGTTTCCATCCTGTTTATTTGGGCACCAACTACTGGCGTGTCTCAGTCGATCGCACGAACTGGTCTCAGGTGGAGTGGTTCCAGGTGGAAAGCCAGCCGTTGCAGGTGAAAGCTCCCGAGCTGGTTCTGGCAAAAGAGTCCGTTTACATCATGGATTCTCGTGTGGAAGTGAAAGGGGATATCCAGGCATCGGACGATCTGAAGGCCTTTGTCATTGAGATGTCTCCAAATGCGCAGTTCCAGGCTGATCAAGTGGTCGTGCACTGGACAGCTCGTAAGGATGTTAGCTTTAATTTGAAGCGTGCGGGTGAGATGTATTTCCGTGCGCGTGGAGTGAATGATCGTTTGGAAGTCACTCCTCCGGGACCGATTGCCAAGCTTGTGATCGTGCGGCCGTTGCGTGCGGCGGCTCCGAAATTGGCGAAGAATCAAATCCAAGTTTACGAGTATGACAAAGTCGATCTGTCATGGGAAAAATCGGATTTGGCAAAGTCCTACGATGTTGAAATCGTGGGCCCGGCCGGCCAGCTGATGAAGGCTGAATCGACAAAAAATCCAGAGTATCGCTGGAAGGGTGGGCCGAAAGGCATTTACCAGGCTCGCATCTTTGCAAAAGATAAGTTCGGTCGTCGCAGTGAAGATGCGGCTGCAACTGAAGTCACGGTCATTCCAAAACCAGTGATTGCGAAGAAACAGCCACCGAAGGAAGTTCGTAAGCCGGCGGCTGAAAACGTGTCAGCGACAAAAATCGAAGACCCACGAATTCCGTTCATGAACCGCAACTATCCAAGCTCAAAGTTTGAATTGCAGGGCGCTGGATTTACCATGTACTCGAGCGAGCAGGTTTCGCAAAGCAAAGAGCAGCCTTTGGCGATCACTTTGGGTCTGCGCTTGCAGCAGTGGAAGGGCAGTCACGGTTATGAAGGAGCGATTCGCACCAAAGTTATGGGTGTGAATAAGACAAGTTCAGAGGCGGCTCCAATGACGGCGGAAGTTCGTTACAACTATCGCTGGAAGCTTTACTGGAACGCGTTCTCGAAACTGAAAGAGTCTCAGATCGCTGCGATTTTGGGATACGAGTTGTACCGCAACCAATCCTCGGGCACGATTTTCACTCCAAACTACGATCTCTTCAAAGTCGGATTCAGCCTGGCTTTCCCAATGTTTGAGCGCTGGGATACGGGCGGTGAAGTTCTTTACGGACAAGGAATGGATGCCAGCACGAAATACGAAATTGCCGGCTGGCTGAACTATTACGTCCGCTCGGACTGGTCAGCAGGGGTGGGTTATCGCCTGCACCTGTTCCAGGCCGGCAGCAAAGACAGTGCGCCAGCTTCAGGTCTTCCATACCGCGAAGGATACGGCGAGGCCTACTCAGTTTTGCGCTGGCACTACTAATTCTCAGTCTGAGACGCACCCTTCAGAAAACCATCCTTTCATCCGATAAGTTAACGTATGAAAAAGATGATCTTTCTTCTTATTTCAACAGTGGCTTTGTCGGGTTGCGGAAAGCAAATCGAGGACTTCGTTAAAGACGGGGTGAAGCAACCCGTTGAAACCTTGGTTCCAAATCCAACATCGGCAAGCTCCAAGGCCTTGAAGATTTCTCCGGGCGCCGGCATCGCCAAAGGTGCGCAGGTGCAAGGAAGATTCACAATCACGCCGACAAATCAGACCGCCAAGGGGTCGCAGGTTGAGGCGAAGGTTTCGATTAGCCAGACTCGGGTTGAGTAGTCTCTAACTCTCATATTCAAAATTGATCACGTCGTGTGTGCATCCGTGCAATCGGGGCTAAGGATTTTCCGCAAGCTCCTGATCAATTGCCGCCTTCACTTCCTCATACGAAATCCCGTCAATCAGCACCCCATTCACAAAAAAGGTAGGTGTACCCCTGACCCCCAGAGTGGGGCCTTCCTGATAGTCGTTTAAGACGTTTGCGAGGATCTCTGGGTTCTGCATGTCGGTTTTAAACTGTGCCACATTGAGACCCAGTTC
>CBIHPB010000420.1:0-3037 GCA_966211485.1 uncultured Bdellovibrio sp. | reverse complement strand
ATTTCTTAACCTTACTGGTTACAACCAATACGTCAGCCATTGAAGCCTCCTTGTTAACGAATTGAGCGTTACATAGGGATATACTGTACGCAAACTAATTCGATTTGAGATCGAAATAATTTAAGGTTTGCGGCGCATTATGGATTTGGATGCCGAACGTGCCGAGGACACGAAGGCTTCTTGCGACTTTTCCCCATCGAAAACAAATAGTTTTGCCTGACGATGTTCAGACTGGCTGGGTTGTAACCAAACGAATGTTTTTTGATCCAAAGCTTGGGTGCATTCGACATCGGTAAACGCCGGAGACCAACAACCGCTGTTGAGATGCTCGACAGCACCAATCATTTCATGTCGAATCAGGTGGGTGTGACCATAGATAATTCGTTTCACTTTGGTGATGGCCGAAGCTGTGGCCAAAATTCGCTCGTCCGGCTCTTTGAAACTGGAAACAAGAGATGTCACTGATTTTGAGTAAAACAAAAAGAAGGGCATTAAGCAGAGCAAAGGGATCAGTGCCCAGAAAAAGGACAAATCAAAAAACTGTTTAATTAGAATCATGATCTCAAAAACCGCAATGAAGCCGACAAAAAGTAGAAAAGCGCGGTCCAACCAAAGCTCGCGTGCAATCAAGAACGGATTAGTCGTTGCCGAGGCCACAAACAGTTCTTTGAGTTCTCGAACCATCCGCGGCTCGGCATTTGATTTCTGTGAAATAGCGATGACCTTGTCTTCGATTTTCAGCGGATCCTTGATCGGCGTCAGCAAACGGTCTGAAAGAGAAACCAAAAGCGTGCACATCGCTCCGAAAAACCAATCCCAGATCAAAAGCGGCTGGGCTCGCCAGATGTATTTGAAAAAGAAGGCGACATATTCGCGCAGGCTCATGATGAAATTGCTTTCGACATGCGGATTGAAAAATCCCATGCCATTTAGAATGTACCGGCAAGCAAGATTTCCGAACGGTAGGCGAATGCTTTTGTAATTGTAACCTTGAATAAAGGGATTGACCGGATCTTCGCAGATGCAATAGGGGTCATACTGATTTCCGTGCTCGATCATGGTGTCTTGATTGCTGATGTAAAACCATTCGCAAAAGCGGACACGGCTTTGTGCATCACCCAGATCAAGTGCGGCCAGGATTTCGGCCTGAACATCAGGAAAGTGCAATTCGAGATCATGGTTGCCGATCACGAACACGGCACGATTGCCTTTCAGGATAAACTGCCGAAGCGCCATCACCCATTGGTGATGGTGTTTGAGAATAATTTGGATTTTAAATTTGGATCTTTCGGGGCGGGGATACAATCCCCGTTTTTCTTCCAGCCAATGAAATCGGAATACCGGCATTTCGGGTCTTGCCATCACTGAGTCAAAGTCAAAGATGTCACCGTTCAAGATCAGCTCGACCGGCTCGCCGTGAGCACGTTCTTGAATATGTTTCAGGAAATTGGCAAAAACGTCGTCGAAGAAAAACTGGCGGGTTTTAAATTTCTTCCACAGCGGAAACTTGGTATTCACCGGCTCGGCTTCGCAAAGATGCAAGTCGCTAACGATGGCCGTGTATTTGGCTTTTTGAAAGTCTTCCGCTTGACGCTCCATAAGAATATTTTCGCTTAAGATCCGTGAAATACAAGATCTACCTGTGATAAGACAGACCCATGAGAACCGAACTTGAAAAACTTCAGCTTCCACTGCCTATAGCGATCATTGGTCTAGGCGTCAGTGGCGATTCGGTTCTGCGCCTTCTTCAAGTGGCTGGCGTTCCTCGCTCGCAGATTTTGACTTTTGATCAAAAAAGTCCGGCCGATTTTCAAGATCCCAATCTGCTGATGTCGACAGGACGACCGGCGACACTTTGTGTGTCCCCCGGTGTGCCACTCAAAACCGAGTGGATTCAGAAAGCTTTGTCTTCTGGACTGCGCTTGACCAGCGAAATGGAAATCGCATTTTCATTTATGACAACGGAAACCGTGATCGCGATCACTGGAGCGGTCGGTAAGTCCACGACGACTTCGATCTTGGGGGCTGGGGCATTTGCTCAGGATCCAGACGCTTTTGTCGGTGGAAACTTGGGCCTTCCTTTGGCCGATTATGCAACAGGTCTGCTTCAGGGAACTCGGAAGCAGGCATCGATTGCTGTGCTTGAGCTTTCATCTTACCAATTGGAAAATTTCCGTAATCTGAAATGCCAAGTTGGCGTGCTTACACACCTTAGCGCCAATCACATGGAAAGATATCGGGATCTGAAACACTATTATGAAACAAAGATGTCTTTGTTTCGTTACGCCACCAAGTTTGGAGTGTTGAATCGGAGCGGCGGCGATATCGCTAACCTCATCCAGCAAATTCAAAAAGAAAATCCCAAACTTCGCTGGTCTTGGACGGATCGGAATGACCCCTGGTTTCAATCGGCATTGAAGGCCAAACCACGTCTTGTGGGTTCTCACAACATGGACAATCTGGCTGTGGCCTTTCAAGTCGCGAAAGATCTGAGTTGGCCCGAGTCCTCGTTCAAGGCGATGACTGAATTTCCAGGTTTGGCTCACCGATTGGAAAACTGCGGAAGCGTCGACGGCGTTCTTTTTCTCAACGACAGCAAGTCGACCACGATTGAGTCTGTCCTACAGGCTTTAAATTCGGTGATTGCGGATTCCCCGAAACATCCCATTCATCTGCTGGTTGGCGGAAAAGATAAAAATCTTCCTTGGGAAAATCTGTCGGCAGCGACCAAGAATTCTCAGGTGAAGTTTTATTTCTTTGGCGAAGTTGGCGGATTGGCGCAAAAGAAAAGCGGTATTCAGGGAACGGTTTACCCTGGGTTTGGCGATGCTCTTCATGCCTTGAAAGATCAAGTTCACAAGGGCGATATTGTTCTTTTGAGCCCAGGCGGAACAAGCTGGGATGAGTTTAAAAACTTTGAAGAGCGTGGCAATTATTTTAAGAATTGGGTCTTAACGGAATTTCAAAGTCACAAGCGCTGATTCATCCATTGGAATAACTTGAGTTTGCAACATTTCCGATTTTCCATTGGCGACGA
>CBIHPB010000419.1:0-3044 GCA_966211485.1 uncultured Bdellovibrio sp. | reverse complement strand
CAGACGACTTTGACGATCATTTTGGCTCACGAAATTGGCCATGTCTTGGGGCTTGGGCATTCGGAATCTCCGACGGCACTGATGTATTTCGATGCCTCCGCCAAGACCGAGCTCAGCTTGGCCCAAGACGATATGGACGGCGTGACCTATTTGTATCCAGCCGATGAAACCAAAGGCAAGATGGCTGGCTGTGGGTTGGTGAAAAATAGTGTTCCTCCAAGCGGTCCATCTCGGTTTTTGATGCTTGTCTTGTTGATGCTTCCTCTGTTTGTCCTTTGGAAACTTCGATTGAAGCTGTTTTTAAGACAGACAGAGGCAAGTCCGGGATGATGAAAAATCAGGTTCTTCTATTCTTTCTTTTTTTGATTCCGCTTTTCTCTCGAGCTCAGTCGATTCCGACAATTACCTACGGAATTCAGGCGGCCACCTATGGTGCTGGGGCCTTGATCGCAAATCCTCCGCTGCCACTTCTTTACATGAAGGCTGGGGACAATCGTTTTGCCATTCAGCCCGGATACGTTGACGGTCATATCGATGATATCAGCGGGTCTCCAAGCGGAGACTTCCGGACCGAGGGAAGTTTTAAAGGCAGCGGGGGCGCCATTGCTTTCAATCATGCGCTGACAAATTCCCTTGGATTTTTTGTCATGGGAATGGGCGCGCAAGTGAAAGGTGATTTTTCTTACAGCCAGGCTTCGGGGTGCACTGGTCAATGTTCGGTCACATCAATGAATGACATCACGTCGTCGTTTACTTCTCTGGCTGCCGGGGTGAATTGGACTTTTGTGGGAGGGGAAACCAGCGATCGATTTTCGGCTGGATTGATGATCGGTCCTTCGTACACAGGCGCGACGATGTCGGAAAGATTTGTCAATACAGACAGCTCGGGGACAACGACGGACGATTTTACTTTGAAGACAAATCCTTCATTTATGACGGCCTTGCTGGGACTTCAGGTTGGTTTCAATTTGACGGACTGGCTGATTCTGAATCCCTATTTTTTGACGAATGTAAATCTGAACGAAGATCGCTGCCGGGACTATGAAGTGACCGAAGAAAGAGTCCACGGAACCTTGGCGGGGAGATCAACCGCGACCTGCGGGGGTGGTTCCGATTCCAAAATCGACGTCAGCGGGAACTTTTCGTCCTTGGGGCTGAATGTAATCTTTCCGAAGATTGGCTTGTCATTCAGTGCCTTTACTGTGCCGTCCGCCCCCACCGATGTGACCATGAAAGCCTTGAAAGTGAAGGCCTACGTGCTTTCTGTGGGGTTGGAGTTCTGAGATCCCATAAAATAAGGCCTAAAACCTGCGCCTAGAGCTCCTCAACGGGCGGTCCCCGGTAATTTATAGATCCAGTGAAGACGGGGTTTGACAAAGTGCGGGAACGGCCCTAAATCCTCTAGCTTGTCGTACCAATAGGGAGTTAGCTCAGTTGGTAGAGCGCCACCCTTACAAGGTGGATGTCGCAGGTTCGAATCCTGTACTCCCTACCAATCCTGACGGAGGTTTGAGATGAAAAAATTCGTTTTGATCGCTACCGTACTGATGGGATTGGCCGCTGTTTTGGCAGCTTCTTCAGCACCAAAAACCGTTGTGGCTGAATGCAACTCGCGCGCTTGTGCTCCTGTTCTGCCAGCTCCTATTAAGGGCTAATTTCTTAGCCGATATACTGAGAAAACATGATCTCATTGCCTTCAGGATCGCGAAGATCTGCCAGGATGATCGGTTCGCCTTCGCGATGTTCGGGGCCGTTGAGAATTTTAGCGCCGCCGGCCTTCGCTTCTTCGCAGGCCTTTTTAATATCGGAAACCTGAAAGCTCAGCCCGGTCCGATTGGGTTTTCCATCGCCACCGCCATGAAGTGCGACCGTTGAATTTTCAAATAGCAGTTCTGTCCACATGTCGGATTCAAACTTTACCTTCAGTCCCATCGTCTTTGTGTAGAACTGAATCGCACGGTTCATGTCCTGCGCCATAATCATGTATTTGATGTTTTCAAGTTTCATGGAAGATCCTTTCATCTGGATGTCCCATTCATAATCTTGATCGCGAACCGGCGCAAGACCGCTCGGGAACAAAGTGTTCCCTGATGTTCTTAGGATTGGCCGACTTTGATTGGCTGTACTTTTTGTGATGATTGTGAAGGATGCACAAAGAACTGTTGAAGCCGCGTCCGGCATTAGGTCTCGTTCCAAGCGAATGTCATGTTATTTGAGTGTTCTCTTGATAGCCTACAGAAAACCATTCTGTGAGGACCTATGCGCATTCATTCAAAAGTGATTGTTCTAATTTCGCTTTCGGCTTTCTTGTTTGCCTGCAAAAAAAAGGAAGATGATGCCCCTTCTGTTGAGCTCACGGCAGTCACCATCTCGGCTTCGGCAGCGACTTTGGGAACCGGAGCCGCTTACTCGAGCGGTGCGATTCATCTTTCGGCCACCGGATCAAATCAATCTTATACAGCTTGTGCGAATGCGGGATCGATTGCCTCTAACAACTTGCAAACCTTAGGCAGCGGCTCCAACGACATGTTCATTTTTTACTATACGCCAGCGGCATCTCATATCTTGGGCGGAGTGACCCTTCGCCTGGCCAAAACAGGAACCGTCAGCGGTGATATGTACTTGTCGGTTTACCAACCGGGTTCGAGCTATTCCATCGCCAGCACAACAAAAGCAACGTCCAGTCTGACAGGGTCCTATACGGATCACACTTTCACCTTCAGCACGCCTCCAAGCTTAACAGCTGGCACGGCTTATTCGATTCGCTTGTACGGTGCTGCCGGGTGTCTTGGTTCTTGTACGAACTATTCGGCCAGTGGCGCTTCGAATGGTGTTTCAATTGCGTTGTTGACCAGCGGAAACTGCAACAACTCGACATTTGGAGATTTCTTCGATGGCACATCAACAGGACTCAAGGGAGATGCGCATATTTTGGCCCCGTCCTACTATGCGACGTCGACTGCGACTTTTATCGGAGATGCGGGCTTAAGCGTGTTGTGGTCACCAGCTGATTTTACCCCAAATGAAAATCCATCAGGTGAAAC
>CBIHPB010000418.1:0-3058 GCA_966211485.1 uncultured Bdellovibrio sp. | reverse complement strand
GATGGGATCGGCTTCGGTTGATTTGATTTCAATATCATTCGAAGTTCCATCACGATTGAGGATGCTGGCATGCAGGACACCGTCTGGACTTGCCATTTGATTTTCTTGGTTCGTGCAGGAGATTTGGAAAGAGGCCACCTTCCAGCAAATGGAGTGAAGGCGGAAATGGCCTTGCCCAAACATTGGATCGATCCGAATCTCGGTCGTATCGGATGCGGTTTCGACTTCGAAGCTTTGCTGGCCAACGGAGATATCCCAGGACTTCGAATTTTCCTCGGTAAAACCTTGCGTGTCGTTTTTCCAGAACACTTGAAACCGATCGGCTGATGGGGTGACCAAGGTGCCTTCGATTTCGGCAACAGGCCGGAATTGCAACGAGAGAATCATATTGAAAACAAAACTGAGAATGGCGAACAGAGCAAGCTTGCGCATTTAATTGAAAGAGTATTCAAGAAGCCCATCAGATTCAAACTGAAATCAGTCGCAGCTTGTCTATGATGTTTGCAATGTGGGGGTCGGATCTATGGTTTTTTGTTTGAATACTTGTCGATGAGCTTGGTGTAGGTCTTATTGGCGCGGATTTTGGCAAGACCCTTGTTGAAAGAGTCGCGGAGCTCGGGGTCGTGGAACATGACGACATAGGAATTGGTCGGGAAAATATCGTACAGTGCGATTTCCTCGTTCAAGCCTTCGTCTTCTTTAATTTTTCGCTGAAAGTATTTGAAGATCAAAATATCGCCGACGATCACATCGACGCGCTTTCTCAAAAGCTGAGCGATCTGCAATTGCTGATCGGCGACCTCTGAGTAATGAGGATTTTTTTCCGCCATGGCTTTGAATTCAGGGCCCAGCAAAGTTTTGGCTGTCTGAAATGCCAGAACCGAATACTTGCTGAGATCGGCTATTTTTTGGATGTGCAGGGGCTTGGTCTTCAGGCTTGCCGCAAAATTGTAGTAATCGATGTAGACATCGGAATCGTAAAAGCCCGGCATCGAATTCTTTCGCTTGGTCGCGGCTCCGTCGACTTCTTTCGAGCGAAGAATAATCTCGCCACGATTTTGCGGAGCGAATAGGGGCTTCATGGTGTGTCCGGCGGCTTTTAAAGCTTCGTTGATGATATCGTATTCGAGGCCGCTTTGGGTTTCCTGGATGACGTAAGGTGGTTTGGAAAGTCCGAAAGCGATGTTCACTTCTTTGGCAAAGCCTTGCCAAGCAAATGCGCAGATGAGACCAACAAGAAAGAAGAACCGGCCGAATTTCATATGATGGCTCCAACCTAAATACAAAGCGTCCGGGATGCAAAAACAATTCGGTCCTTTTGTGTTAAGGTTTGAACAAGGGCTGAACCGATGTCAGGGAACAGCCGTAGCTGATCGGTTGAGTTCGCCCAGATTCGGGCAGGGCAAGTCCATCATTGCCATCTCTGGGGAAAGCTGATCCGCTTGAGAGATGGCGAAGTTTCGCATCATTCTTCTCACCGTCTCAACACTGCTGTACGCCTACCTGGGATGGCGCTTGTCCTCGAGTGACAAGCTTCAGTCGGTCGTGGTTTGGACGGGATTGGCCCTTTGCTTTTTGTCCGTGTTGATGCTGCCATTTTATTTCTGGAGCCGTCGCCGTCAGGAAATGTCCCCAGGGGAAAAGCGGGGGCTGGCGGTCACGCAGGCGGCCATGGCCTACATCAATTTTTTGTTCCCGATTGTGATCATTCGCGATGTGGTCGGAACTTTTGCCAAATATCTTTTTGGTGTGCAAGTCGACCCCTGGTTTTCCACCAAGGGAAACTGGGTGATGCTGGCGATTCCTGTTCTGTTGAAACTGTGGGGAGCCTTGACAATTGCTCGCGGTCCGCGCTTGATCCGCCAGGAAATTCGCGATTCGAAACTGCCACACGAGTTTGATGGTTTCCGGATTTTACAGATCAGCGACTTGCATATCAGCCCTTCTTTGAAACGGGGATTTGTCGACAAGGTTTTGGCCATTGCTCGCGAGACCGGGGCTGACTTGATTGATTTGACGGGCGATATCGTCGACGGCTCGCCCGTGGAGTTCCGCGACGACATTCAAAAGCTTTCGGGTTTGCAGGCAAAGTCAGGTGTGATGTTTGTGCCTGGCAATCACGAGTACTATTGGAATTTTCCACAGGTTCAGCCGGCCTTGGAAAAGACGGGAATGAAGATTCTGGTCAATCAGGGGCAGTCGATTCAGCGGGGTCGCAGTGAGATTTTGGTCGGAGGAATTCCGGATCCGGCCGCCCGGCAGTTTGGTCTGGCCTCTCCGCAGTTTGAAAAATTTCTGCCGCTGTTTCGTCCGGATCAATACCGGATTTTATTGTCGCACCAGCCGGTCTTGGCCGATGCGGCCGAGGCGACGGGATTTCATTTGCAGCTGTCGGGGCACACGCATGCGGGGCAGTTTTTTCCCTGGAATTATTTGATCGGTTTTTTCCAAAAGTACGCCAAAGGTCTTTACCACATCGGAAATCTTCAGCTGTACGTGAACCAAGGCACGGGATATTGGGGCCCCGCCTTTCGAGTGGGCACGTTTTGTGAGATGACCGAAATCACTTTGCGATCCTGAAATCCATCGACAGACAGGGGCCTTCAACCTACAATAAATCAATGCGAAAGAAGACTTCCAGCACCCAGGTCATTCCGGCCTTCAATCCGCGTATGTCCACGCCCGAAGGGCTGGTGGCGGTTGGTGGAAACTTGGAAGTGGCAACCTTGGCCGAGGCCTATCGACTGGGAATTTTCCCCTGGCCGCAAGAAGGGCTTCCGCTGCTTTGGTTTTCGCCTGATCCACGTGGAGTTCTGGATTTTTCCGATCTGCACATCCCACGCAGTCTCAAGAAATGGCAGCGTCAGCATGCGCATTGGCGCCTGACCGTCAATCAGGCTTTTCCCGAAGTCATTCGCCAATGCCGTTTGCAAAAACGCGAAGGTCAGCTGGGCACCTGGATTTTGCCAGAGATGGAAAAAGCGTATCTCGAGCTTTTCAAAGCCGGGAAAATTTTAAGCCTCGAAATCTGGGAGGAAAGCGAATTGATCGGTGGCAT
>CBIHPB010000417.1:0-3059 GCA_966211485.1 uncultured Bdellovibrio sp. | reverse complement strand
CGCAGGTCTTTGATCTCTTCGCCAGACAGTATGGTCTCACTGAAGACAAGCGGCAGCTTCTCACATCCGAGAATTTTCAGAAACCAAAAGTACCGCAGGCAGAAAAAAACCAACAGCTAAGTTTGTTCGATTAAAGGCTCGCGTGGAATATCCACAAGTTTCAGCAATGTTGAAATCAAATCTTCGGAATAAAAAGGTTTTTGCACATAGGTTGTACATCCCGCAAGCCGGCACTCTTCCAATCGCTTGGCGAAAATTTCTGCCGTCAGCGCCACAATCGGAAGCTGACATCCCATTTCGCGCAAACGTTTAGTGGCTTCAATGCCGCTCAGCTTTGGCATATTCACATCCATCAGCAGAATGTGAAAATCTCTCCTGCCAATCGTTTCCAGAACCTCTTCACCATTGCCAGCAATTTCAACCAAAGCCCCTTCCCCTTCCAGCACGTCACGATACAACAGCTGCAGATCTTCGCAGTCTTCACCAATCAAGATACGCATTCCAGAAAGTCGGCGGCTAGGTTTGAAAGTAGGTCCTGAAGGCTTTGAGGATTTTTCAGAACCTGTCACTGATGGATCCGCCGCGCGCGACTCTGGCAAGCCCAGTTGGATCGGCAGATGAATTGAAAATACACTGCCCACACCAACAGCACTGCTGATCAAGGTCACATCCCCGTTCATCAGCCTTGCAAAACGCCGAGCCAGCATCAGCCCAAGACCAGTTCCGCCAAACATCCGACTGGTCTCAGAATCCGCCTGCTGAAAAGCTTGAAAGAGGTTTCGCTGCTGGGATGGATCAATCCCGACTCCTGTATCGCGAATCAGAATTTGCAAATGCTCACTTGGATCTTGCGCATTCAGCTTTGTGCATTTCATTTCAACCTGGACCGACCCCTGTTGAGTGAACTTGATGCTATTGGCGATGATATTCGTCAGCACTTGGCGAAAGCGTGTCGGATCCACCTGCACAAGGGCGGGAACTTCGGGCTGAATTTGACAGGTGAATTCAATTCCCTTTTTGCGAGCCGCCATTTCTAAGCTGTTGACCACTTCCAAAAGCGCATCATGCGGCGAGACCATCGCCAAAGAAATTTCAATTTTTCCGGATTCAATCTTCGAGAGATCCAAAACATTATCAACGATGGCACGCAAAAGGCTGCCGTTCGCTTGGATGCGATCGAGATATTTTTCCCGATCGTCGACGCTCATTTCCCGCGCCCGCAGAAGTTCGCAAATTCCCAGCACCACACTGAGGGGTGTGCGAATTTCATGACTCATCATCGCCAGAAACTGAGACTTCGCCGCGTTGGCCGCTTCGGCAGCCTCTTTGAGAAAGACTAGCTCTTGAGCAATCGCGTTCACTCCAAACGCCAAGGCATCCAAATAATCGCGCTGACCTGAAATCGCCATCCGCGCATCGGTTTCCCCGCCCGCCAGCCTTTCCAAGGTCTCCATCATCTTTTCGACTCTGGCGACATCAAAGCAAATCTGCCCCGATGTCATTTTGCTTGTGCCTCGTCGGGCGAATACTGACGAAGCCATTCGATGGCTTCACTTTCTTGCAACGACAGATGAGTTGGAATGCCAGGCTTGGCCACTCGCATGTAGAGATTCCCCATCATGCGACCCAAGGGTGAAATATCCAGCAGCATACAAAGCGCACGGAAAGAATCGATCAGAATTTGCCCGCTGTAATAATGCCGAACCGGAGCTTCCAGTGTCTTCGCACCACGGATATCCACTAAGAGCGGAAGTTTTCGAGGCAGCGCGATTTGTACGGCTGTTTCGATATTCTCTTTGGCATCTTGCACGCTTTGAACCGCGTCCGAATCAATGCGCACCACCGTCACTCCGATCGGGAGCAACTCGACCAATGCCGTTCGAGTGCGCAGAGACGAATTTGCCATTCAATTAGAATTACCGTAGGGATTTTGACTTCTCCAATGAATTCGTCCGAATTCACCGTCAATTGCGCCAAGATTTGCTTAATTGCCGTTCGGAAACCCGCGTTATTCGAGCACTCGCATCAAGACTTGATACGAACAACCAATTCCGTTGAGAAATCCTCAGATCTTCAAAAAGAAAAAGCTCTTGGCCTTTCGACACAAGAGCTTTTCTTCACAATCAATCGAGCTCTGAAAATTACAGACTAGCAGAGATGAACATTTGGAAATATGCATTTTCCCAAGTTGCAGCACGTGATCCGTCGTAAACCGTCTGCTCGACCAAAACTGGCAGATACAAACGTGGGCCAACGAAGATCTTGTTTGAGAAAGTGTAATCAAAGAACGGATAAACATCGACCGTCAGTCCGTTTGGAGATTCGGCGTGTTGCTCGTACTGAGTCCACTGACCAACACCGTAGCGGCCCCAAGCACCCAGCTTTTGAGTGATCGTCGTGATGTCTTCGATTTTCATACGTGTGTCAGCTGCATTGTAACGGTCTTGCTTGAAAACACGTGGGTTCACTTCGTTGAAGATTTCACGGTCAGCCGCAAGCTTATAAGTCATATCAAAGTAGTAAGCCAATTGACGAACGCCGTAATCTTTTGAACGGTCTGCGTTCGGAACATAGTAACGAGCCGAACCGAACAATTTCAAAGTGCCGTCATCGTAGAATGAAGGATGAGTCAGGGTCAGGCTTGGATCGCTTGATGACCATTTTGAATTGTTGTTTGGATTTGTGCGGTAGTTGCTGCGGTTCTGAGTGATTTGACCGTAAGCGCCCCATCCAGACGAGTGCTTGTAACCAAGTTTCACTTCGTGTTTGCCTTTGTAAGAACGGCCAGCGAATGAATCTTTTGAGACATCCTGGTTTTGGAAACCGAAGCGGCCCGAATCGTTGTAGGATTTGTATCCCAAAACGATCGAATCCAGGATTGAACTTTTCTTCGCTTCTGGAGCCACTGTGGTTGACAGGTTTGTGCCGGCAGCAACAGGAGCCGCGGCAGCAGTTGTTTCAGCAGCATTTGCAAGACTCATTACAAGCGCCAGGGAACTAACGATCAGGGCATAGGTCCATTTCATATTTGTCCTCTTTCTTTGGTATTCAGTTGGGGG
>CBIHPB010000416.1:0-3075 GCA_966211485.1 uncultured Bdellovibrio sp. | reverse complement strand
AAAGAAATCGGCAGCAAGTGTCCGACGTATTTAACGCTTTCGAAAAAAGCTACGAACATACGCTACTTATTGTTCAAAATTTTGGGGCAGAGTTCAAATAAAAAGCATGTGTCGCAGGCAGGCTTTCGGGCCTTGCAAACAGCGCGTCCGTGACTGATCAGCCAATGCGAAATCATGATCCAATGCTCGCGCGGAATCATCTCCTGGAGCTCCCGCTCGATCACGACGGCGTTTTCACTTTTGGTCCATCCCATGCGATTGCTCAAACGTGTCACGTGGGTATCAACGACAACTCCGCTGGTAATGTTATAGGCATTTCCCAACACCACATTGCCTGTTTTGCGACCGACACCGGCCAGTTCGACCAGGGATTCTAAGTCTTTTGGGACTTCGCCTTTGTACTTCGCTACCAGATCTTCACTCATCGATTTGATGGACTTGGCTTTGTTGCGAAAGAAGCCTGTGGATTTAATCAGCTCTTCGATATCTTCGACGCGGGCTTTGGCCATTTCGAATGAAGAGGGATATTGAGCAAACAAATGTGGAGTGACTTTGTTGACCCGCTCGTCCGTGCATTGGGCGGAGAGAATTGTTGCGACCAACAATTGAAACGGAGTTTCAAAGTTCAATGCACAATGAGCATCGGGATAATAACGTTGGAAAAGACGGATTGTTTCGTCGACAGGAGCAGGTTTTCTACGGACTTTTGTCGAGGCTTTTTTAGATTTAGCCTTTGTCCCCGAAATCGCCGATGGCTTCGACCGGGCAGCCTTCCATTGCTTCTTTGCAGGCGGCTTGTTCGTCTGGGTTTTCCGGTTGTTTAGAGACATAGGCATGGCCATCTTCCTCGTGCATCTTGAAATTGTTCGGAGCAGCCAAAACGCAAGCATCACAGGCAATGCAAGTCTGGTCGACAAACATCTTACCCGCTATGTTTTCTTTCCACTTTTGCGCGATATCAGCCATGGCCGGAAACTCCTCTAAACGAACGAAAGAGCCAGACTTTACAGCCTCTTGCCGCCCCAGACAACAGTTAGTTCTGCACACCTTCCGGACATGGGTCTTGTTTCACAAAATGGACCGAATCTGGCCTCAGAACACAGCCCAGAAACCGCTAAAATAAAGGGGTTGGAGGTGATCATGGAAGGTCCTCGTCCCCCTCGGGAAACCGAATATCCGCAGGTTCTTGATTTCTTGCGCCAAGAGCTGCGCCCTAATTCGAGCTGGTCGCTGGCCAATGAATATCCGACGGCCTTGAGCCTTTCGAATATTCACAACATCCGGATCATCACCGATGCTGAAAAAGTTCTATCGCATGCGGTCTTGAAGCCGCTGATTATTCGCACACCGCTGGCCGTTTTCAAGGTCGGCGCGATCGGCAGTGTGGTGACCGACAGCAATCATCGCAATCAAGGTCTTAGCCGAAAAATTTTGGACGAGTGCCTGATCGAAGCCAAACGTCAAGAATGCGATCTTGCTATGTTGTGGACCGATCTCTACGAATTCTATCAAAAAATGGATTTCGAGCTGGCCGGAACCGAAATGTCTTTCCTGATCGAAAATGAATTCGAAGTTCCGGCGCACAAACTGCGTTTTATCAAAAGCACACAGGTTTCACCCGAAGCCATTTTGCGATTGTACACTCAGCACACAGTGACATCGGTTCGCACGGCCGAAGATATTCGCAAGTTTTTGCAAATTCCGCAGACCCAGATGTACACCGCCTGGGATCATACCAATCAATTAGTGGCCTATGCAGTCGAAGGCAAAGGCGCGGATCTGACGGGCTATTTCCATGAATGGGGCGGAAGCGTTTCCAACTTGCTGGCGCTGTTCTCGCATATCCGTAAGGAAAAAGGCATGGGCTTCACAATCATCACTCCGCAACACTCGATCAACCTGAACAACCATCTGCGAGCTGTCACCGGCCAGGCCTTCAACCAGGGATTTTTGGGAATGATCAAGCTAGTGTCTCCCGAGCAGGTTTTCCAAAAAGTAAAGAAGGCCGCTCGTTCGTTGGGACTGATTGATTTTGTATTGGAAAAGCGTGGCGCCGAATATGTCATGGGCTTTGCCGGAGATTTGATCGCCATTTCCGACGAAAAAGATCTCGTTCGCATTTTGTTCGGACCGCAGGTTGAAATTCCACATCTTCATCCCGACACGCAAAAACGTCTCGAGCAATTCTTACCGCTTCCGATGTGGGTTTGGGGATGGGATTCCGTATGAAGTATATTCTGTTGGTGTTGGTCACTTCCTTAAGCCTGACCAGCTGTATGAAAAAGCCGGATCACACGCCTGATTATGGACCCGAAGTCGAATTCACTGAAATTCAAAAAGCCGCGAACTTTGATATGCCGATCGCACCCGAGACCATCAAAAAAGGTCAGCGCGTTTCGATCGATGTTTTCCAGGTGGTGGACGTACAAAGCCCCACAACTCTTTGGCAGCGTTCGGATGAAGTGACCGAATCCACCGAAGACACGGGCGCTTATCACTGGAAATTTGACGTTCAACTGCGAGAGCGCGATAGCGCCGGACAATGGAAAGTTTCCGACCAAAACTATGGCCCCTTCTGCTGGGAAAAAGTTGAAGATAATGGCGCTTGCAAAGCGACCAGTACACAATCTGTCAGCGCCGTCCCCTATAGTCCTTCCAGCAAGCCTTTGAAAGCTTACACTTTGGAAGGTATGCATGCATTGGATGCCGCCAAGCCTTACAAAGTCACCTACCACAATTTGAAACGTGAAGATGGCTTCCTCCCCGTCCCACAAGTCGTCGCAAAGCGCGCTGACTGCGGCGGTGTAAAAAACTGCGAACAGGGTCTTCGTTTTGTGCGTATCAGCTTTGATATTGTCGAGTGGACCTCGGAAGATCACGGAGTTCGTACCAACGCCCGCTTTACTTATAGCTCGGACATTCCGACCTACATCTACGATTGGATTCCAGGCCGGGTTTATTTCACGAATATGATCGAAAATTGCCAGCAAACCTGGATTGAAGTCTCCGACGACACGCACACCCAAGTTGTCCCGGTGCGGGAATGCATGGAAATTACAGACTTTCAGTTCGGTT
>CBIHPB010000415.1:0-3114 GCA_966211485.1 uncultured Bdellovibrio sp. | reverse complement strand
GACCACAAGTGTTTTGAGCGACCTTGGATTTCAACGCCCTTGAATCCTGCCCTATCCAGCTCGCGAATGATCATGCGCTGAACATCTTCGATGTAGCTGGCCTGATCTTTCTCGCGCTTTTCAACTTTTTGTTTCAGCTGGTAAAACATGTCTGGGCGCAGGTAACGAAAGCTTAAATCCTCGAGCTCGATTTTCAGTGAGCTGATACCCATACGACTGGCCAGCGGACAGTAAATTTCCAAAGTCTCCTGGGCAATGCGCGCCTGTTTTTCGTAAGGCATGTGATGAAGCGTGCGCATATTGTGCAGGCGATCGGCCAGCTTCACCAAGATCACGCGCACATCTTTTCCCATGGCGACGATCATCTTTCGGATGTTCTCACCCTGGCGTTCGGTCGATGTTTTAAACTGCATTTTTGAAATTTTCGTCACACCGTCAACAAGCGCTGCGACTGTGTCGCCAAATTCGCGGCGAATGTCTTCGATGGTTGCATGAGTGTCTTCGACGGTGTCGTGCAGAAGGCCCGTGATAACGGAATCCAAATCCAACTTCAGATCAGCTAAAATTCCCGCCACACTGAGCGGATGCGAGATGTAGGCTTCACCCGAACGACGGATTTGTCCTTCGTGTGCGGCCTCGGAAAACTGATAAGCCTTCTCGATCAGCTTCATGTCAGCCGCAGGATAATAGGCGAGAATTTTCTCTTTGAGATCCTCAAGCGTGCGCAGAGGCTTTTCAGTTATCTTTTCAGAAGTCACAGATGTGTTTTTAGTGGTGGCCATGTCTCACCTCATCGGATCCGGAGCTCTTCAAACCGAGTCCAGATCCAAGCACCAAAAACAGAGGAAAGCGTTGAAATGCTTTGAGAAAGAGGCAGATTACTTGTTCAGGTCTTTTTCGATCTGAGACTCAACTGTTCCTCGATCTTGGTCGACGTCGAAAACCACGTTTCCGGCTGCGACTTCACGAAGAGCACCCACGATGTACTTGTTCCCTTTGGTTGCCACAGTCAGATCAGAACCTTTCAAAAGTTGCTTTGCACGCTTTGCTACCAACAAAACCAGAGCAAAACGATTTGGAACTTTATCCAAGCAATCTTCAACCGTGACACGTGCCATTCAGAACTCCTTAAAACGCCCATAGGGCTTAAGTCGGGCTTTAAAAACTACAGCTATCCTAATAATTCTTCAACGATTTTCTTGAATCGAAGAAAGGATCCTTCGAAATCATCGTTCACAATCTGATAATCGAACTTAGACGCCTCTTTGATCTCTTTTTCGGCGTTGGTCATGCGAACTTCCAGGTCATCTGGCACTTTCCCATCCCGCTTTACCACCCTGCGTCGAAGCTCTTCAATGCTTGGAGGAAGGATAAAGATCGATTTCGCATCCGGAAACTTGGACTTAAAGGTCGCAGCCCCCTGGATATCGATGTCCATGATGATGCACTTACCTTTGGCCCAGGCTGTTTCCAGCTGCTCCATCGGGGTGCCGTAAAAATTGGTATGAACCCGGGCCCACTCGACAAAGTAGCCTTGGTTTTTAAGAGTTTCGAATTTCTCCAGGGATACAAAGTGATAGGGATGCCCTTCGGATTCGCCCAAGCGCATTTTCCTGGTGGTGAAGGTCACCGTGTCTTCCAAGCGCGCGTTTTCCCGGCAGATTTTTTCCACGAAGCTACTTTTACCAGCACCGCTGGGAGCAGCTACGATAATCATGCGGGTCTTCGTCGGCGCGTGGGTCATTCGATGTTTTGAACCTGCTCTCTCAGTCGTTCGATAAAGGTCTTTGCCTGTACCACACTCTGAGTCAGTTTGGAAACGCTGGATTTGGATCCGATCGTGTTCACCTCACGCAGCAATTCCTGAGTGTAAAAATCAAGCTTTTTGCCTTGAGAACCATTCAGCTGAAAGAGTTGGCGATAGTTTTTGATATGCTCTTTCAGACGGCTGAGCTCTTCGTTGATGTCGGATTTCTCGAGCTGAAGCACGACTTCCTGAGAGATTCGGGCCGGTTCGATCTCAACACCGGTCAGGCGGGTTTTGATTTTCTGCTCGAAACGCTGAAGCAGACCCTGGTTCACCTCTTCGCGAACACTTTGGATTTCTTCGACTTCGTTCTCGAGGTTTCCAAGTAAAGTTTCCATATCATGGCGAAGGCTTTTGCCTTCCCGCTTGCGCTCGAGGTCGCAGGCTTTGCAGGCTTTTTCGAAAGCTTGCATCAGGGCTTTTTTCTCGGCCGCCGAAACGTCCGACGTCTCTTCGGTTTTGATCACATCCGGCAGGCGCGCGATCGTTTCGACGTGAAACTGAGGTTTTATTTTCAATTCCTTTGCGACGATCTTGTAAGCTTCAAAATATTTTTTGGCGAGCTCGCGATTGACGACCAGATTCGAACTTTGCCCGCCTGCTTTGACCCGGCGGCTAACGAAAATATCCAGCGTCCCACGCTCGAAATACTTTCCCAGGTGTTTTTTAAGTTCAGTTTCGAATGGAATAAATTCACGCGGAAGATGAAATCGCGTTTCCAAGAATCGTCCGTTTACGGCTCGCAAACTGACTTCGATGGAACTTGCGGCCGATTGGATTTTTCCCAGGCCGTATCCGGTCATACTTTTCATGGACCGATATTGAAGAAAGCCCCAGTCTCAGTCAACGAATCGGTTTCAATGCAGGGCGCCAGCCATGGGAAATATGGCCATTTTTCCGGTTTTCTCTCATTTGCAAGTTCGTCTATCCTAGACCAGCTTGCAGAGAAAAACCGTCTTCACCATTTTATCCATAGCGCTTGTTCCGCTCACCTTGCTGACAGTTTTGGCATTGATTGAATTTGGTTTTCGCGCGGCCGGCATCGACAAGCCTCGAGTTGCTTGGGTTCCGCCTTCACCGGCACCTGCACCCGCGAAAGGTCAGTATGAAATCGCCAATCACCTCGGTGACTACCCGGTTATTCAAAATCAGAATCCCACCTGCCAAAATGATCCGACTTTGGATAAGTGGCATTATTGGCCACCCAAAACTTCCGACAACGATGTCTGGCATTGGCAACCGAATATTCAATTTCAAGGTGTTGCCAAAAAATCAGACGGCAGCACGGCCATCACATGGAATGTCAC
>CBIHPB010000414.1:0-3118 GCA_966211485.1 uncultured Bdellovibrio sp. | reverse complement strand
CTACTGGCGATTGGTTACGGGTTGGGAGCTTTCGTTTCCAATATGCAGGGGATTTCCTACACGGATTTCTTTTTCCCGGCTTTGCTGTGTCTGTGTTCGATGATGGTGGCGTTTTTCGAAGGATCTTACGGAAATTTTTCGAAACTGAATCAGCAGAACACTTACGCGACGATGATTCTGACTTCCCTTGAACCAAGACAGATCGTGATCGGTGAGGTGATGTGGGCTGCAACCAAAGGGACACTGAGTGCATTGATGGTGGCATTGATTGCGGGTTTGTTCGGTCACTTGGATAGCTTGATGCTGATTCCGTCTCTGGCGATTATCTTTCTTTCCAGTTTTGTGTTTGGGGCTGTGGGAATGTTGGTCACTTGCTCGGCAAAAAGTTACGACGCGATTATTTATCCGACGTCCGGATTTATCGTTCCAATGGCTTTATTCTGCGGAACATATTTTCCGCTCGAACAGCTGCCATTTGGAATGAAATATGTCTTCTATGTTTTTCCGTTGACCCACACGGTGGCTTTGGTGCGTGGACTGCTGCAAGATTCGCTGCCATGGTGGCAAATCGCATTGCATGTCTTAGTCTTAATCGTCTTTGCTGGATTGTTACTGCGAATGGCGATTCAAAAGATCACCCAAAAGCTAGTCACCTGAATCAGTTTCGCCAAAGTCAGGATCGACTTCGGCCTCTTCTTCATTGATTTGCTCAAGCGTTGGATCGATCACCGGAGGACTTTGTCCAGTCAGGAAATAATCCAGCTCGGCCTTAGACGACACGTATTGATCGTCGGAAATATGATTGTACTGATAAAGCCGGTCGATAATTTCGCGCAATCGTTTTTGTGCGAACGGTGTCAGCTTCTTTTTATAAAATGATTTCGAATAAATTTCTGGATTCGGGAGAAGAAAAGCGAAGAAAGCGGATTCGACCAGATTGAGCTGGCTGGGCTCTTTTTTAAAGTAGAACTGGGATGCTTGTTTCACACCGTAAATGTCTTTTCCCAATTGGACGACGTTTAGGTACCGCTCCATGATCTCTTTTTTCGTCAGAACTTTTTCAAGCCGAACTGTGATGATCGCTTCGATCAATTTCCGGCTGAGCGTTTTATCCTTTGTGAGAAACATATTCTTCGCCAGCTGTTGAGAGATTGTTGAACCTCCACGCGCAAACTTTCCCTTTTCCAAATTCTTTTTCAGACTGTTCTGCATTTCCTGCAGATCGAAACCATGATGAAGCCAGAAAGATCCATCTTCAGTCAGGACAATAGCTTTCGGAACAAAGGACGAAATATTTCCAAGTTTGGTGTAAGTATTGGATCCCGGGCAAAGATGCACCTTGTACATTTCGGTCGTGATACAGCCCTTGATTTCTTTATCTGAAGGAATTTGCGCCAAACCCCAAATCAAAACCAAGCCCAGGCAAAGGCAAATAAAGACCGCGACCTTTAAGCCCAACGACAGAGTTTCGAAGGAAAGTTGTCCCAGTTTTTTTAGTTTTGAAGGAGTCCGTTTTCTTTGATCCATTTCACACTTTGAGAAATCGCAATTTGGGCAGGACGAGGTTTAAAGTCAAGTTCTCTCTGGGCTTTGCTGGAATCGAACCAATGAAACATGGTCGACGTCCACGCATTTTCACGGCTGATCGGTGACTTGAATCCAAGGCTGGACATCAGGTCGCCAAAAATTCCCAGGCCGTGCAAAACCCAAGATGGCAATAGCTTTTGTGGAGGTGGCTGCCCGGCTTCTTTGGCGATCATGGCGAACAGATCTTTGATCAACAGGTTTTCGCCCGCCAGGATGTAGCGCTCGCCGGTGCGGCCCTTTTTCCAGGCTGAAATAATTCCATCAACGGTATCTTCGACAGAAACAACATTTACGCCACCTGAGGTGTAATACTTGAATTTTCCCTGAGCGACCTTTAGCTGTGTTTTTCGGCTGCCTTTGCGAGCATCGCCTGGTCCATAAATCGTCGCCGGATTTAGGATGACGGCATTCAATCCTTTGTTTTTCACGGCATCAAGTACAAGCAATTCCGCTTGGCGCTTGGTTTCGAAATAACCCAAATCCAGATGAGCAATATTGTATTCTGAATTTTCATTCAAAACTTGTGAGGCATTGAAGCCTGCGCCAACAGCGACAACAGAACTGAGATGTACAAGGCGTGGAACCTTGGTCGCAAGGCAGGCTTCGATCACATTGGCGGTTCCTTGGACATTCACCTTTTCCATCTGCGCGCGATCGGACTTTTTGTAGGCAATCAGACCGGCCAAATGAAAAACCGCGTCCATGCCTTGAAAGGCTACCATCAGACTTTTGAGGTCGGTCACGTCGCCATAGAGATATTCGGTCTTTGCGCCTTCCAGCTCGGATAGATCGCTGGTCTTACGAACCAAAGAGAAAACCTGATGGCCTTCTTGAGCCAGTCGTCGAACGACCCAGCTTCCTAGAAAACCATTGGCGCCTGTGACAAGAACCTTAGACATCTTTCTTTTTCCTTTTCCTTCTTTGAAGAAGCGGAGTCAGAAATTCGATAAATGGATTGGCCAACGCCGATCCAATAATTCCGAACACCGAGCCGATGATCATGCCAGCCAAGACGTCAGAAGGGTAGTGAACTCCGTTGTAGATGCGGCTGTACGCGACAAGTGATGCCATTAAAAAAAGAGGAATGCGGAATCGCGGAAAAAATGCTGATAGAAACCAGGCAGCACAAAACATATTCACCGAGTGATTGGAAGGAAAGCTATATCCGCCAGCACCGCTTCGTTGAATAACGTCCACCATTTCACTGAATGGACGGGCACGCTCCCAAAAATGTTTGGCGATGCTGCCCATGGCGTCGGCGATGCCGAGACTGACGACAAGAAAAAAGAAAATCACAAATCCACGCAGACGATACAGGGCAAGCCAAAGCACAAACAGGCAGGGAATAAAGACCAGGCGAAAGACATTCGTCTTGTGCAGGTCTGTGATGGCCGGAAAAAACACATCAAAGTAGGGTTTGCTCAAGGTGGAATTGATCAGATGAAAAAGAGCGCGGTCAAGACTGAGAAGAAATTCCATTTCTCAGATTTACTGCGAAGCCTGGCCACAGTCACTGAATTAACGGACGATT
>CBIHPB010000413.1:0-3131 GCA_966211485.1 uncultured Bdellovibrio sp. | reverse complement strand
CGCTCCCCTTGGTCAGGCGAGCCTGCATGATTCGATTTTTTAAAACCGGCGGAATTTGTCCGCCGGGCATTTCTGAATAGGACTTCAGGGTGAGATCTGCCTTCAAACATTTCTGGTAAAACTTCATCGCCTCAGCGCAGTTTCCATCAAACATCAGACAAGCATTGATCTCTTTCATGAAGTCCTCCCCCGTTAGTGAGTTTCGACGTATTTTTTGAAGTTGTTCAAGATGGCTTGCCAGCCGTCTTTTTGCATTTGCTCGGGATTCGCTTTTTCCGCGTCAAATGTTGTGGTCACTTTTGTTTTACCACCCAGATCTTCAAACTTAGTCGTCGCCTTGCGACCATCGCCCATTGTGTAGGTCAAAGTCTTTTGATCTTGGACTTCGTCGTAAATCGCCTCGAAATCAAATCCGAAGCTTCCGTCTTTGGCTTCCATACGGGCTGCGTATTTGCCGCCGACTTTCAGATCATTTTTAGCACTGGGGCATTGCCAGTCGTCTGAAGCGAAATTCCACTTTGTGATGTGCTTTGGTTCAACGTAGGCTTCCCAAACTTTTTTTGTATTTGCTGCAACAACAGCTTCGACAGTGATTTTTCCCATTTTCATTCTCCTTTTAGTTTAAATTAAACCTTTAACGCGATTATCTCGCAGATACAGACCCAGCCAAATAAAGATGGCGACGTAAATCGGGAACAGAGTGTGCGTGAATAGCGGATTGCTCACACGAACGTGACTGGCAATGGCCCCGCCCAGATATCCAGTCAAGAGGATCGCCCCCAGAACTGCGGTTCGCGGAATGGCATACAAAATCGTGCAAATCAGCAAAATCGTTCCAACCATCGGCATTTTGTCGACCGGCCATTGCAGGGCTGCACCCGCCTCAAGCGCTTCAGGTGGAAGTTTATCCATAAAGAACTTGATCGTTGCATCGAACAGAAGAAAGACGATGGCCAGGCCACTCAGGAATCTTCCAGCCCACACCTTTGCTTTTGAGGTTTCGTTTGTCATTTTGTACTCCTTGGTTTGTTGACTACATCGGCAGATTAACATATCACTTGATATGTAGTAAATAGCATTTTTTGAGACAGTTAGGCCGTTTTAGGCTAAATATATGGATTTATTAGATATCAGGTGATATGTTATTTTTATGAGCAAGACCAAAACCCGGGATCCCGAAAAAACACGTGCCCATATCTTAAATGCGGCATTTTTAGAGATCTATCGCCACGGATACAACGGCGTCGGCGTGCGTGACCTAGCGGCCAAGGCCGGGGTGACGATTGGAGCGTTCTTTCACTATTTCCCAACCAAAAATGCCGTAGCCTACGCCATTATCGAAGAAATCATCCATGTCGGAATCATGGATCGATGGATCAAACCCCTGGCTGCTTACAAGAATCCTCTGCAGGGAATTTTGAAGTGCTTTAAAAATACTTTCGACAGCTGGAATGACGAGCTCACCAGCCTTGGCTGTCCGCTGAACAATCTGACTCAGGAACTTTCGTCATCGGATGCATCGATCAAAGAAAAGACGGCAGCCGTTTTGAACGATTGGATTGCCATGACGAAAACCCATCTGGATCGCGCCAAGGAAGATGGCTACTTGAAAAAAACCGTGAACACGCGAGAACTCGCTGAGTTCATTGTGACCTTCCAAGAAGGCACATTTGCGATGGGTAAAGCGCTTGGCGATCGCAGAATCTATGAATCGATGTACAAGAATTTTAAGCTGCACATCGATTCGGTCTCTGTTTAAGATTCACTGGCTTGAAAAACTGCCAACTGCGCAGCAAAAGCTCGTTGGAATGCAGGACGTGCCTCTCCCCGTTCGACGTATTTTGCAATATTCGGATACTCGTTCAGTAGGCCTGATCTCTTCAGTCGGCGCATGACAGTAATCATCATCAAATCACCAGCACTGAAAGCCCCGTCCAGCCATTCCGCCTCACCCAGGTAGTTCGAAAGCTCGCCCAATCGCACTCGAACGTTGTCCTGTAACTTTGGATGACGTTCAGCAAACCAGCTTTTCTCTTTATCAAAAAGAAAAGACATACTCAGCTCGACAATCGGTGGCTCCATCGTACTGAGGGCCGCAAACATCCAGGTGATCGCACGCGATCTGGCATTTGCATCTTTGGGAAATAAACCCGGACGAGTTTCTGCGATATGAAACACAATGGATCCCGATTCAAAAAGAGTGAGATCACCTTCTTCAAACGTGGGGATCTTACCGAAGGGATGAACGCCCCGATGATCAGGCTCTTTCAATTCTTTCATTGAAAGCAATCGAACATCATAGGGCTGCCCGACTTCTTCCAAAGCCCAGCGAACACCCATATCGCGGCCAAGCCCCTGACCGCGATCCGGAGATTTTGCAAATGCAGTGATTGTCGGCTTCAATGCCACGAATTCTCCACTAATAAATATTAAGCGCGGTCGTAAGCGTCTTGCAGCTTTTTGATGTCCAGCTTCACCATCTTCCACAGTGCGTGCATGACGGCTTCTTTCTTTTTCTTGTTCTTACTGGTGTTCCATTGATCAAACTGGGCCGGAGTGATCTGCCAGCGAACCCCGTACTTGTCGACCAGCCAACCGCACTGCACATGCTTGCCGCCACCACTGGCCAATTTCTTCCAGTAGTAATCGATCTCGCGCTGGGTTTTGCAAGGCACGACGAAGGAAACAGATTCGTTGAATTCCATCTTCATGAAACCATTTAGCAGCATAATCTTTTGGCCCATGATGGTGATATGCGTGGTCAGGACCGATCCTTCTTTGACACCCATTGGGTTGCTGCCCCAGTAGGCGGTCTTGCCAATTTTGGCACCTTTGAAAATCGACTTGTAAAACTTGGCCATTTCGTCGGCCTTATCATTCGACCAAACGCTGACATAAATTTTTGACATGGTGGTGTTCTCCTATCTAGTTATTTTCCGATGATGACGTGAGTGGTGTTTTCACCGGTAATGGATTCTTTTACCACGTAGCCTAGCTTGACCAGATCAAGTCCGGCAAAAAGATTTTCACCCGCGCCCAGCAGCTTTGGCGAAACAGCGAGATGCATGTAATCGACTAAGCCCTTCGACAAATATTGCCGAATCGTGGAGACACCACCGTTTAGACGAATA
>CBIHPB010000412.1:0-3133 GCA_966211485.1 uncultured Bdellovibrio sp. | reverse complement strand
CAAGGGCAACCAAAGGCGCTTGCCATTCTGGGTGATCTATATTGGCAAAGCCCAGACGCGAAAATTAAGTGTCCTTTATGCAATATCAAGAAGGATTTGGAGAAGGCTGCGATCAACTATTCTTTGGCTGAGAAGTTTGCCGTTTATGACTATGACCAGTCTGCTTTTAAAACGAATCGAGATAAAATTCTTCAAGAGCTGAACGCCAAGCAGAAGAAAAATACGGAGATGGCGGTAGAGCAATGGAGTGGATCGCCGAGCCAATGTAAGCCGCGTAAACTTCTTTAAGAGGTAAAGTCACATTGCATTTTACCTACGTTTTTGCAGCATCCTGTTAAATTTAGCATAACTGAGCTGCTTGTGCTGGATTGCATTTAACGTCTTTTTTGAAAGCGCAGCTGTCGCGCTTCCAAGTTCGCCACAAGCCGCATATCCAATTGCTAAAACCAGCGCGAATTTTATTATCTTATCTACTTCCATGAGCTTCTCCTTCATTTGCGAACCTTCGCTCGGCGAAGGTAACGCTGAATTGACTCCTGACTGATCCGATAGTGATCAGCCAACCGCTCCAGACTCCATTTTTCGATTTCGTGCAAAGCTGCCAGCCGCGCGTAATCAAACCTTTTCTGTCCCCACAGAATCCCGTAAAACCTAGTTATGACGAGGTTGGGCGGTTCGATTAAATTAAGAGATCTCCCACCAAATTAAAAAGCCAACCGAATGGTTGGCTTTTTAATTTGTCCTTTTGTTTGTCTCGCTCGCTATCGCGATCTACGAGGCGAATCGGCTTCGCCGCTCCGCCGGCTTTCGGCTCTCTTTGACGAAGCTCATTATTCTGAGTCAGAGTTGGATGACTGAATTGTTCCGTCGAAAAGGAGTCATGGTGAAATTTGCTTCCATTTTTCTAGTTATGATTTCTGCTCTTCACAGCTGGGGGAACACTGCCATGGATGGGGCATGGATTTCGGATTGCAATGTCTTTGGAAGACACTCTTTCATCTCCGAAATTCAATTTAAGGAATCTAATCATTTTGTGACATTTAAACTATACGAAGACCAATCCTGTCTTAGTCATGCTTCGACTGTGTCCTATGAAGGAAGTTTTTCGACGGGAAATATTTTTGGCGAAGGGATCGAGTTCGATAGTCTGCCTTCAAAAGTTCAGTTGACGGTGCACATTCAAAATGTTGTCGACCAGTACAACAATCCATCCAGTCCCGATGGCTGTGAAATGAAAAACTGGCAAATCGATGTTGCACAGGATGTTTCGGGAAAATACTGCCGACCCATTCAAATGCCGACCATTGGTGTTGCTGTCCATGATATCTACCAGGTTCAAGATTCGGAATTTCGATTTGGAAGTATTCCCTTGAATTGGGGATTGAATGATCCGGCTCGGCGTCCGCGGACTCTTTCAAAGATTACTTTTCATCGGATTTCAAATGCGAATTAAAATTTCTGACAAAGATCTTTTCGTTGCTCGTGTTGCTGGAGTTTTTAGACACGAAGATAAAATTCTGCTTCATCGGGCCGAGCAGGATGATTTCTGGGCTTTGCCCGGGGGTGGATGCGAATTTTCAGAAGATATGCAATCAGCTTTAGTGAGAGAGATGCGCGAAGAACTAGATGGTTCAGTTCTTATCGGGCCATTGGCTTTTTCCGTTGAGAATTTTTTCAATTGGAATGGAAAGAAGTCACATGAGATTGGCTTTTATTTTCATGCGCAATTCGCTGAACACTCAAAAAAGTTTTACGATATGCCACAGTTTTTTGGCATGGAGAAGAAAATGGACGGAATGGCAGAGTTCCACCTTTTGTTTCAATGGTTCCCTTTGCAGGAAATAAACTCGATGGATATCAGGCCTCAATTTTTGAAAAACAGATTACAAACAGACATGACGATGCCTTCTCATATCGTCAATAGGAGCTAATTGAATGAAAAAATTTATCGCGATTTACCTAGGAAGTCCCGAAGCCATGGAAAAATGGGCTAACCTTTCTGAGGCTGCGAAAGCAGATCGGCAGAAAGAAGGCATTAAAACGTGGGGAAGCTGGGCCGAGAAAAATTCGAAATTGATCAAAGACGTTGGCAATCCACTTGGTAAGACAAAGAAGGTCAGTCCGAGCGGAATTTCCGATACAAAGAATCAGATGACCGCCTACACAATCGTGGAAGCGGAAACTCATGAAGAAGCGGCTCGGTTGTTTATGAATCATCCGCACTTTTCAATTTTTCCCGGTGATTCCATCGAAGTGATGGAGTGCTTGCCGATTCCGGGAATGTAGTCAGCGTTTCTTAGAAATCAGAAACCGGGGATAGGTAATAAATTGTTCCGCCAAGAAGCGTGTGACAAAGTCGCCGGGACCCTCAAATGGAGTGGGTTGTTCGGGTTCGCGTTTGTGGCCGGCTCCTTGGATCGCCATCGATAGGATGCAAAGAACGACTCCAGAGATCATAAAAACAAGATCAGTTCTGCTGATTCCTGCAATCAGGATTCCAGTACCGACCCAAAATAGGGGAATCGCGAAAATGTGCAATCGCAGGTTGATCGGGTTTTGATGTTTCTGATGATAGTCCGACCATTGCCAAGCTAAAAGATTTTTTCTCATGACAATCATCGTACCTAGGCCCGATCCATGTGTCGATCTGACCTAGACCACGGATTTGATATTGAGGCATCGATTGGATGTTCAATGTCGAAGCTTCACTGTCTCACTAAATTTTTGTAGGGTGGTTTGATAAATTTTGCCGACAATGGCACGCGATCGGAGAAAGAATGAGCCGCCTACGAGTTGAGAGTTTTTCAATATCCTTAGATGGATACGGTGCAGGTCCAAATCAAGATCTTCAGAATCCGCTGGGAATCAATGGCAAAACTTTGCATGAATGGTTTTTTCCGACACTAACGTTTCAGAAAATGATCGGCCAACCTGGTGGCACGACGGGGATTGATAACAAATTTGCTTCGCGTGGATTTGATGGGATTGGTGCGAATATCATGGGCCGCAATATGTTCGGGCCCATTCGCGGAGATTGGAAGGACGAACAGTGGAAGGGATGGTGGGGACCCAATCCTCCTTACCACTCGCCGGTTTTTGTTCTGACCCATAATGCACGAAAATCCATTGAAAT
>CBIHPB010000411.1:0-3148 GCA_966211485.1 uncultured Bdellovibrio sp. | reverse complement strand
GGTGCGCAAGCTGGAGCAAGAAAGCTTAATTGGATTGAAGCAAGAGGCTATGAAAATAGCCTCTTAGTTCTTAGATTCAGACTCAGTGCCGAAAAACTTGTTTTGAATGGTCTTGGCGCAGTTCTCTTTGAGATCTTTTGTGGAAAGGTACTCGGGCTCGCCAGTTTTTAAATTCGTGGCCATGCAGGCCTCTGAATTCGCACCGTAAGTTTTCAGAATCGCTTTGCAGTTTTCCGCCGCCGCCGTCTGAGCCTTGGTATCAGCCTGAGGCAAAACATCGAAATTCGTACTGGCGACCTTGTTATAAGCATCGACAAAGGACTGCTTGCAGTTGCCTTCGCCGTCCTGAGACTTCGGAATTGGGCGGTTGTCGCAAGCGGTGACTAAGAATAAATAGATTAAAGCGATCCACAGTTTTTTCATAACGTGAAAAGCAAATACAAAAGGCAGGCCAAGCACAGAGAGCAGTCTAAGCGCAATCCAAGCGGTGCTGGCCACTTGGATTCTGGCGAAACTTTTGACAGGGACTTTTTTCAGGCCGCCGTCTCGAAGTCTTTTTAGGCTGTCGGTTGAGCGCCTTGCTGAGCCGAAGGCCGCAAAGCCCGGCGCAGGATTTTGCCCACGTTGGTCTTCGGAAGCTCGGTGCGGAATTCAACAAGTTTTGGAACCTTGTAATTGGTGAGCGATTTCTTCGCGTGCGCAATCACGTCGGCTTCTTTCAAGTTTGGATCTTTCTTTACAATGAAGACCTTGACGATTTCACCCGAGTGCTCGTCCGGAATTCCAACCGCGGCCACTTCCAAAACGCCTGGGTGGCTGGCGATCGCGTCTTCGACTTCGTTCGGATAAACGTTAAAGCCCGAAACCAGAATCATATCCTTTTTGCGATCGACGATCTTAAAGAAACCGTTGTCCATCATCACGGCGATATCGCCCGTGTGCAGCCAGCCATTTTTCAGAACTTTCGCGGTCTCATCTGGCCGCTGCCAGTAACCTTTCATGACCTGAGGTCCCTGCGCGCAGAGCTCGCCCTCTTGTCCCAGTGCCACTTCTTGATCGTTGTCATCAACCAGCTTCACTGTTGTCGAAGCGACTGGCATCCCGATGGTGCCGATGATGTCTTTGTTTTCCAAAATCGGATTGCAGCAAACAACTGGAGAAGCTTCGGTCAGGCCGTAACCTTCAAAGATCGGCGTCTGAGTACGAGCCCTCCACTTTTCAGCAACCGAGCGCTGCAAGGCCATTGCTCCAGCGACTGACAGCTTCAAGCTTTTGAAATTGATCTTATCGAAATCCGGGCAGTGCATGAGCGCATTGAACAAGGTGTTCACGCCAGCAAACAAAGTGAAGTGTGTCTTGCGAAGCGTTTTCACAAAGCCTGGGATGTCCTTCGGGTTGGTGATCAGAATGTTTTCCGCTCCGTAAGTCATAAACGTCAGGCAATTCACCGTCAGAGAGAAAATGTGGTACATCGGCAGGGCCGTGATGATGGCCTCTTTACCTTCTTCCAAAAGCGGGCGCATCCAGCCCATGATCTGCAGCATGTTGGCGATAATGTTTTTATGAGTCAGCATCGCACCTTTGGAAACGCCGGTTGTTCCGCCTGTGTACTGCAGGAACGCGACTTCTTCTTGAGTGCAAGGGACGTCCGTGTAAGGACGCTGCGAGCCGATTTCCAGTGCCTGTTTAAAACTATAAGCCTGTGGCAGATCGTAAGCCGGAACCATTTTCTTCACGTATTTCACAACCGAATTCACCAGCAGGCTTTTTGGGAACGGAAGCATATCGCCGATCTCTGTGATCACCACAGATTGAATCTCGGTGTCTTTGATGATCTCTTGTAAGTGGCTTCCGAAATTGGCCAAAATCACGATGGCTTTTGCGCCTGAATCTTTAAACTGATGGCGCATTTCAGTCGGAGTGTAGAGCGGGTTCGTGTTGACGATGACCAGGCCCGCTCGCAAAGCGCCGAACATCACAACTGGGTACTGCAAAAGGTTCGGCATTTGGATCGCAATGCGATCGCCTTTTTTCAGCTTTAATTCGTTTTGCAGGAAAGAGGCAAATTGACCGACTTTTTGATCCAGCTCTTCAAAGGTGATTTTCACACCCATATTGGTAAAGGCTGGCAGTCCCTTGAATTTCTTCACAGCGCGGTCGAAGACTTCCATGATGTGCTGGAACTGGGTGAGATCGATTTCGGGGAGGACTCCTTTGGGGTAGTTCTTCAGCCAAATCTTCGAGCTGGATGCAGATGTCATACGATCTCCTTCGTGCCTGTAGATTAACAAATTAGAATTCGCTCTATTCTTCAGAAAATGAGCACAGCAATCAAGGTCAATATATGAGCAAAATCTCGACAGACCGGTGCCAAGATTGAGTCTTGGGCCCCCTGGGGCTGAAGATTGGCTTGGCCTAATACGTGTAACCTATTGATATTACTGTGGTTTAAAATCAGCCCCTGGGTCCCTTTCTTGCTCTTTGAGGGAACTGAAGAGGTGAATAATGGACCGATTTCTTAAAACAATCTTTGCTGTCTCAATCTGTGTGGCCGTGTTTGCTGCGTGTAACAAAAACGGTGGCGGAGCCAAGGTCAATTCGCCTCGTGGCGGTCAAGCGAACAAGCCGGGTGCGACCAAGAATCAGCCAGGCAGCACGCCAACACAAAAAGAAGAAGATCGCTCGAAACAAACACCTCAACAAAAAGCGGAATCCGATCGCATGGCGACTGATATCAAAGAGCTTCGCCCTCTATTCCGCGACGCCCAGGATTTGATCAAACAAATTTGGCCCGTATTGATTAAGCCCGATGCCGAGAAATCAGGTTCCGACAATATCTTTGGGCTCATGTCTCACGCCCTGCAATCGAAATACAGCGTGAAGGGTTACAAGCTTGATAAGACTGAATTGGATAAAGCCGGTTGCACAAAAGGTGAGACCGAGCTGAAGAAGATTTCTGAATACGAATATGATTTGAAGTATGCTCCTTGTGATAACAAAACTAATTTGAACGCGATCGCCCGGATCACGCGTGGCTCGGACAACGCATGGAAAATTGAATTCTCAAGAGCTGGGAACTTGGATGCAAAGCCAGAATTGATGATGGGCACCTTGATGAAGATTTGGAATGCGGACGTCAAGCCTGTCT
>CBIHPB010000410.1:0-3184 GCA_966211485.1 uncultured Bdellovibrio sp. | reverse complement strand
AATGTCGAAGCCAAAATGAATTCGGACGAGTTGACCGACGCTGCCGAGCAGTTGATCGGACCGTTCAGCTTCATGTTCGCCGATAAAGTCCTGGACCGGGCTTTGGCTCAAGATCCCAACAACAAAAAAGCACTGCTGTATAAGGCAATGTTGCGTCCGATGATGGCAACACGCGGTCTCTGGAAACGCGCCCGTCCTTTTGCCCGCGCCAATGGCAACCTGGGCAAGTGGGACAAGATTATGACCAACTTCCCAGAATCTCCGCTGAAGAAATTCTACAGCGAAGGAGTCGAAGATATCGCGACTCCTGAAGATGCACTGGGTTTGGTCGACGAAATCCGCGAAGGATTCAACGACCTCCGAAAAATGATCAAATCAAATCCGGACATGAATCTGGTGATCAACCTGAATCCGCATATCTTTGAAAAATTCATCAAAGACAAAACTTTCCAAAGCTGCACTGTGGTCGAAACAGAGGACAGCTGGGGCAACATTCATTACGAATTTCAATGTGACTATACGAACGTCATGATCATGAAGGCCAACAACGCTGACTTCGCAGCCATGCAACAGATGGCCGCTGGTTGGTACTTGTGGTTGACCATGTACACAGGTTACCGGCTGGATGGCGTCGAAGAACTCGCTCAGATCGATCCGACCAACCAAATGTCGATTGCCGGCAAACAAGCTTTCTTGGAAAGCAAAAAAGATTTCGGTCTGAAACGTTCTTCCAACAGCTGGAATCAAGTTCGCGAATTGGGATCAGATCTGGCAGCCGCAACCCGATGGGCTTTGCGCTACCAAGAATCGCTCTGCCCGGCTCCGGTTCAGCAGGACTTGCCTTGGTGGATGGAACAATCTCAGATTCGTCGCCCAGGATATGTGGTGGAAAAAGGAATTTGCATCAAGGACTCTCCACAAGGTCAGCGTATGCTTTCTCTGTTCGAGGCCTTGCTGGTCGGCCCACAAGACGTCGAAGTGAAGGATAAAAACGGAATGCACTTGGTGAAGGCAAATCCATTTGGATTCCTCGACAACCCGGTTGCGGACCTTCGCTCGATCTCTCCTTCGAATTACACTCCTTGCGGAGTTCCAAGCAAACTGCGTGATTCTTCAATCGGCGGATTGTTGCCGAATGCGGATGTCGATCAATTCTTGCCACAAAGCTGTCACTAATGTTGAAGCAAGTTGGCTCTGCTCTTTCGATCCTCCTCCTCAGCTTGCTGGGCTCACAAAGCCCGGCGGCCGAGATGACTGGCGTGACCACGACACTTTGCAATTCTCAGAATTCAAAGTGCTTGAAGGTCACTGCGGATCGATCATCGCAAAGCCAATTTGCCTCGAGCATCTTCACGATGAGGCAGGCAGTTGTGCAAACGGTTGAAGACGGTCGAACTGAAACATTCCAAAGCACCATGGTGACTTTGGATTTGATCAATCAAAAACTTTTGATCTTTCAGAGACTCGATCCGCACAGCGCCAAAGAAATACAATTTGATCTAAGGACCTTGGATCATAAAGAATTTTTGGTGAACTAAATGAAATTAAGACATCTGTTTCCAACATTATTTCTTCTGCTTGGGTGCAGCACCAAGGAAGAACACACGGTTGAAAAACTCGTGGAAAAACCGACGACCTACCAAGGTCCCACGGACAGCGGCGGCGGCAACGGCATCAACGGCCGGCCGATCGAAAGCTACAACGTGACGATCTGGAAGGAAAAGCTATTCCAGGATTTTATCATGCCGATCATTCAGAAAATCACTCCACTTCACAAAGAACTGGCGGGCGACATGTATCATGTCGCCTTGGACCGCAAGTGGTACTTTATCCCGGTCGAGCTGGACAAGATTCCGTCTCCGTTGATCAGCGCCCACTCGGAAACTGACCAACTGGCATTGCAAAGCTATAAAGAGCTTTGGTTAGACGATATCAAGTTCAAAGCAATGGATGAGGATTCGAAAGTCAGTCTCGTTGTCCACGAACTTGTGATGGGTGTCCGTTTGCTACAGTTCCAATCGCGACTGGAAATCTGCTTGGCCGTTGCGGCCCGCGAATTGGTCGAACCGGATCAAACCGACGATCAAAAGGCGGCTTCCGAGCGCAACTATTCAAACTTGCGCGGCAACTGCTACAGCAACTATGGTGGGGCGCCGGTGTTGATCGAGCAAAAGCCGATTGTTCTCTCGAAAGAGGACTACGTGGAAATTCGCGATCTGACGACCTTGATCTTGGATGCTCTCCAAGTCAGCTCGACAGAAGAGATCGAAAGCCATTATAAACTACTAAATCGAAGACCCGGTCCTGCAAATCCCTAGTATTCAAACCAGTCGATGTTCAGACATCGAACGGTTTCGGAATCTGATGGACCGGAGATCTTTCTGTACTCTTGAATGAAATTTAAAACCATCGCATGGATCTGCTGACAGGCCTCTTCCGACAAGGCGACAGGTCCCGTGTAGAAGATATTTTTCGCATCTTCCACGATCATTTTTTGAAATCCCTGAATCCGCCAATTCTGATGGTGCTTGGCCACCAAAAACGAAGACGAACCAATATGCGTACTTTGATTGGATACCTGAAGCTTTCCGCCTTTTTCCACGATAATTCCATTTTGTACCAAGAACTCGGCAATTTTCTGCACTGTCGGCCGCGGCAGATTTAACCGTTGGGCAATCGTTGCCACGTTTGAAAACTCGGGAACGGCACACAACAGGCGAATTCCAGAATACATCCAGCTCGAATAGAAAATTGCTTTCGCTTCGTCGGAAAGCTCCATTTCCTTTTTGATTCGATTTTCAATTTTCTTCGCTTTTTCCTGGCGGGCCGCCAGTTGTTTTCCAAAACGCTCTTTCAGTTTTTGCGAACCGGCCTTGGCGTATTCAACCTGTAAAAGCCAGAATTCGGTTTCGAGATCGCCATGCCCCAGGTACTCGCTGATCTCCAATGCAACCTCGAGGCTTGGATGTTTGTCGCCATTGAAGATCTGCGAGATTAAAGTGGTCGACACATTCAGATGTTGCGAAAGCCTTCGGTACTCGCCATGGCCTTTCTTCGGCTGCTCAAGCACCCAGGAATTGAAATACTTTTTGTAGTCTTTCGTATCGTAGACGGAAACCATGAACTCTATTGTTCACAAAATGGTTCATCTTTATAAGAACCAAAACTAAATTCTTGGACTTAG
>CBIHPB010000409.1:0-3202 GCA_966211485.1 uncultured Bdellovibrio sp. | reverse complement strand
TTCCCGAGGTAAAAAATAAGCTGACGGATAAAGTCTTAAGGCTTCTTTGTAAGTCGACTGAACAAAGACTGATTTTTTGAGGTTTTCATAACTGCCCGCAGGCAAACGCTTGGCTTCTTGTGCGATTTGTTTCTGCGCCGACTGGTGGGCTGCAACCAAATAAGTCGCAAAGATCAAAGACGAGGCGGTTGTGTCATAGCCCGCAAACATAAAAGCTTTCAGCTGATCGCGAACAAAAGATGGCTTTTCACCCTTTGCGGTCAGTGCTTTCAAAAGAGAAGGCTCGTCTATTTTCAGAACCTCCTCGGCAATGCGGTCCAATTCAGAGTGAATTGTTTTCAGCGAGCGCGTCTTCGACGGGGAGAATGGGCAGGAGGCGATACTTCGCAGGCTCTCACCTGCTTTTCGATTCAGATCCACAAAGGCCGAGTTGAGCTCGTCCGACTCTGAAATCAGATCATGATTGAGAACGAAAACGCCGGCAGTCCGAAGCACAATCCTCGTCAGGTGCGGCACCAGATTCACAGATTCATTTTTTTCGATCGCACGGTCGATGATCGGAAACATTTCCCTCACAAAGCCATCGACTTTTTGAACCAGCCGGTCCATCCCAGGACCGCTCATCAATTTGGCGCTGGTAGAGCGAACGCCTTGCGCTTCTTCGCCGACCAGTTGGATCAGTCCCTTCGGTCCCGACAAAGCTTTGATCTTTTTGAGAACCAATGAACTTTTGTCATACTTGTGTTTGTAATCTTGAAGCACATGCTGGGCATGATCCGGATCGTAGCAAAAGAAAAAGCGGCGGAAACCCATGTTCAGATAGACGGGATTAGACAAGTCCTGTGGTTTGTGGTCATTAAAGAATCCATAGGGATCGTCCTGAAAGTCCATCAATCTTCCGATCGGATTCATTTTCAATAAGCTTGTCATGGGGCAACCAGATTTCATGGTCGGCAAGCTAGCCCAGAAAATAATTGAAAATAAGTTCATTAAAGTTATATATCCATAACTTATGGATATAGATCGAGTTCGCTACTTCTGCGTTTTGGCCAAAACCGGCTCAATTACAAAGGCCAGTGAGATCCTTCGGATCTCTCAGCCCGCTTTGTCCAAAGCGATCAAGCTGTTAGAAACCGAAACTGGATTGAACCTCACCGAGCGAGAGGGACGTGGATTAATTATCAGTGAAGACGGCATGCGATTTCTGCAAACCGCCGAGCCTTTGTTGAACTCATGGCTGAATCTTAGCAAGGACATCCGCCAGCCCGCCGGGAACGAGCATTTTCGTGTGGGCTCTTTCGAAGTCTTCACCACCTTTTTTTTGAACGTGCTTTTGAAAACTCATCCGTTTCGCACACTGGTTTTACAAGAGTTTTCACCCGGACAGCTCGAGCAGTCCATCGAACAACGACGCACGGATGTCGGCATTACATACGTACCAATTCCAACTCGTGGAGTTGTCTTTAGGGAAGTCACGAAAATCACCATGGGCGTGTACGGTCTGAAAGATGCCTTCGATTCGAAAGATCCGGATCCACCCTTTGTGGTCCCATTGGCTCCGCTGGAGGGGACTCCGTCGAAAGTCGTCGGCCTTGACGGCTGGCCCGATCACGAATTCCCTCGGAAATTTGCCTATCAAGTCGCCTTGATGCAATCAGCGATTGAAATCTGCAGTCAGGGATTGGCCTTGGCCTACCTGCCAGAATTCGTGGTGAATTTGTACAACCAGAAAACCACAGCTAAATATCATCTGGTGCAATACCCGTGCGCGATTCCCGAAAAACAAAGACGGCAAAGCGTTTACATCATTCACCGGCAGGGTGAAAAAGAAGGCCCTGAAATCAGGGCCATCGCAAAAGCATTAAGATCTTTGTAATCAAATCAGAAAGTCAGAAATTATTTTGTGGCTGTGATACCGTCAAACAAAAGACCGATGACAACATAGCTTCCGGAAAGATCGATCTTATCGACATTGCTGCCGATCACACCTTCACGATCCAGCGAGCTGACTTGATTCATTGAGTATCCGCCCTCGACATACAAAAAGACATTTTTGTAACCAAAACCGATAGAAGCCCCCAATTCAGCCACCGGCGAACTGTAATTGGCTTTCGTCAGCTTTCCATCCTGGGTCGCATTTTTAAGAGTGAGGGTCGTGCTGGAAGCACCAATCGCTCCGAAAAAATCTGCCCGCGCAAATCCACTTTTTAGCAGGGGAACACGGGCCACACCCATCACAGCGTCTTGCAGAAGTTCCGAGTAAAAAGATTGTCCGGCTGTTTCCGTGACCTCGAGATTTCGCTGACCGATTCGCTCGTATCGCAAACCAACATCCAAATAGCTGGACAGCGAGTAAGTGATATCCGCGCCGTATTTGATGAGATTTTTGTAATCCTTGATATTTTGTGCAGCCATCTCAGTATTGAGCTCGGTCGGATTGGTCGAAGCGCCGCCCAAAAAAACTCGGCCTTTGGCTGGAAATTGTTCGGCGAATGCAAGAGAGCTCGTTGCAAGCATGGCTGACAAAAAAAGAATAAACGATTTCATCATCAAGGCTCCCTTGGTCCTTACCTCAATGATATAAACAACGATCTCTAATTCAAAGTCATCGGCCTGGAATCTGGACTTTGCCTATCCAACTTCCAAATCATCTTTCAGACGATTCAGTAAAGCAGCGGCAGGTTGAGCATAAGGGCTGAGCCATCTTTCGTAGATTCGCTGAATAGGCTCGACATTCAGGTAGTTCCAACGGAATTTTCCTTCGCGCTTGGCAATGACCAAACCAGCTTCCGTTAAAACCTCGAGGTGAAGCATCACCGTACAGCGATCTAGACCTTTCAGTCTCATTGTGATTTCACCTGTGGTATGAGGATTTTCCTTTAAGATATCAATGATTTGGCGTCGATTTTCGTTGGCTAAGGCATTCCAAATCAAATTATCGCTGGCTTTTTTCATGTTATAAATATATAACATAATGACAGGGAATCAAGTGGAGATTGCCATGGAACTGAAATTCAGGGTGGCGGCGCGGATCGCGAAGCCGGTGCACGAGGTGTTCGAGGCGGTTGCCGACCCCGCGAAACTGTCGAACTATTTCACCACGGGCGGCGCCAAGGGCCGGCTCGAGACTGGCGCGACTGTGACATGGGACTTCCACGATTTTCCCGGGGCCTTCCCCGTCTATGTGATCGAGGTGGTGCCG